>NZ_BAAALD010000040.1:32847-69747 GCF_039528095.1 Kitasatospora arboriphila | reverse complement strand
TCGGCCTGGAGACCATGTGCGTCGGCGGCGGCCAGGGCATGGCCATGGTCATCGAACGCCTGAGCTGAACCGAGCTGTCCTGAGCCGAGCCGCAGCGCGGCCGGACGTGGCGAGGGGCGCCGACGGAATCTCCGTCGGCCCCCCTCGCTGCCGTACGCAGGCGGTCAGGCCTGGGTGCGCAGGGTGAAGGCGTGGCGCAGTTCGCGCTTGAGGACCTTCATGCTGGGGCCCAGGGGCAGTGACTCCACGATCTCCACCTGGCGGGGGTACTTGTGCCGGCCGACCTGGCCGGTCGCCCAGGCGACGAGCTCGGACGGCTCCGGCGGGGCGGCGGGATCGGCCGGCACCACCACGGCGCAGACCTCCTCGCCGTGGGTGGGGTGGGGCAGGCCGATGACGGCGACCTGGGCGACGGCCGGGTGGCGGATCAGTGCCTCCTCGACCTCGCGCGGGTAGACGTTGTACCCGCCGCGGATGATGAGGTCCTTGGTGCGGTCGACGATGCGGACGAAGCCGGCCTCGTCCTGGATGCCGAGGTCGCCCGTCCGGAACCATCCGTCGGTGAAGGCCGCGGCGGTGGCCTCGGGGAGTCCGAGGTAGCCGCTGAACACGTTGTGGCCGCGGATCACGATCTCGCCGAGATCGCCCGGCGGCAGCAGACGGAGCCCGTCCGCCTCCTCGCCGTCGGTGACCGGGGCGGCGACGGCGACGTCCACGCCCCACACCTGGTGGCCGACCGTACCGGCGCGGGTGCCGAACACCGGCTGGTTGGAGGTGGCCACCGGGGAGGTCTCCGACAGGCCGTACGCCTCCAGCACCGGTGCCAGCCGCTCCTGGACCTCGTCCAGGACGGCGACGGGGAGCGAGGCGCCGCCGGAGACGCACAGCCGCAGTGCCGACGGACGGTCGGCGCCGGCGCGGAGCGCGTCCAGGAGGGCGATGAACATGGTCGGCACGCCGTGGAAGAGGGTCACCCCGTGGCGCCGCATCAGATCCAGTGCGGTGTGCGGGTCGAAGCGCGGCTGCATCACCAGCGTCGCGCCGACCCGGAAGGTCGTGTTCATGGCGACCGTCTGCCCGAAGGTGTGGAACATCGGCAGGCACCCGAGCACCACGTCCCGGCCGGTCACGCCGAAGGTGTCGAAGGCGCTGACGGTCGCGTTCATCACCAGGTTGAGCTGGGTGAGCACCGCGCCCTTGGGCCGTCCGGTGGTGCCGCTGGTGTAGAGGATCACTGCCGGGTCGTCGGGGCGGCGCGGGAGGTGGGAGGTGAGCGGGGTGGTGCCGTCGCGGGGAGCGCGGGTACTCAGCACGGCGGCGCCGGCGATCCCGGCGGCGGCCGTGCCCGTCCGTGCGGACGCCTCGTCGACCACCAGGAGCCGGGCTCCGCTGTCGGAGAGCACGTGCGCCACTTCCTGCGGGGTGAGCAGCAGATGGACGGGGACGACCACGGCGCCGGCCGCGAGGACGGCGTAGTAGCAGCGCGGGAAGTCGGCGGTGTTCTGGGCCATCAGGGCGACGCGGTCGCCCGGCCGTACGCCGGCGGCGACCAGACGGCCCGCGAAGTCGAGTGATTCGGACCAGAGTCGGGCGTACGTCAGTTCCAGTGCGCCGTCGACGACGGCCGTGCGGGTGGGGTGCCTGCGGGCCGACTCGGCCAGGACGCAGGCGAGGGAGAGGGTCATGCGGTCTCCTCGGAGTACGGCTGGGACGGTGGTGCGGGTCAGGCGGTGACGCGCTCGATCCACTCGACCAGGTCCGCCTCGACGGTCTCGCGGTCGGTCTCGTTGAGGATCTCGTGGCGCGCCCCCGGGTACACCCGGTAGGTGATGTCCTCGATGCCGGCGTCGCGGTAGCGCCGGACGACGAGGTCCGACAGCTCCAGGTCGCGGTTGAGCGGGTCGCGGTCGCCGACGGCCACGTAGACCGGCAGGTCGGGCCGGACGGTCGTGGGCGTGCTGAGCCGCTCTCCGGCCGCCGCGAGGTCGGACATGCCCTGGTCGTCCAGGGTGAAGCCGCAGAGCGGATCGGCGAGGTACGCGTCGACCTGCGCCTCGTCGCGGCTGAGCCAGTCACCGGGCGTCCGGGCGGGCTCGAAGGCGGAGTTGAAGGCGTCCATGACGTCGCCGTCGGCCTCGGCGAGGTGGGCCATGAGCCGGTCCAGCGCCGCGGTGCCCGACAGCGCGACCCCGGCCAGCAGCTCGGAGTGCCCGAGCACGTACTGCTGGGCGGCGAACGAACCGAGGCTGTGGCCCACCAGGACGAGTGGCAGCCCCGGGTGCCGGCGCTGGATCAGCTCGGACAGCGCGACCATGTCGTCGACCAGCCGGTTCCACCCGTCGTCGCCGAGGTGGCCGGGGACGTGGCTGACGGTCAGCCCGTGGCCGCGGTGGTCGTCGGCGTACACGGCGTAGCCCCGCCGGGTCAGCGCCCGGGCGAAGTGGTCGTAGCGGGCCGCGTGTTCGCCCATGCCGTGGGAGATCTGGACCAGGCCGCGGGGCGGCCCGTCCGGTGCCCACGCGTGGACGTGGATCTGCAGGCCGTCTTCGCTTCTGAAGGTGAACATGTGACGGTTCCTCGGGGGCTGTCGTGGGTGGCGGCCGGTGGCGCGGGCGGCGCGGAGAGCGCGGAACGCGCGGCCGGGGGAGAACGGGGGATCTGCGGCGCGCGTCGGCGGTGGGCGCCGAGCCGCGGGATCGGGGCGCGGCGGGCATGAATGGCCCGGGCTGCCGAATTGCGCAGGTTCTGTTCTGACGCTACCGCATTCGACATTGTCGAACAATGGCTGGCGGCGAGTTTTCCGTGCAGATCCCCGGCGGTGCGCCGAGGTGGCCTCCGTTGCCGATTCGAATCCGAATCCGGCTGGTGCTACCGGCGAGTAGCGAAGTACAGTCCTGAACCTGCCCGCAAAGCCGACCGGAATTCACACTCCGGGCGTTCTCACCACGCACGGCCCAGGCGGGCGGATTCCCCTGCGGATGGCAGTCCGCGCGCGTTCCTCCCCCTTTTCCGGCATGGCCCCGAGCGGCGGCCGGACGGAGGACCGACCCTCCCGAACACCCACCGGACACCCCGGGCACCGCCTCCGTGCCCCACGTGCACCCGGCCATCCAGCAACCCCCCACCCCGGAGGTACCCCCATGCGTGTATCGCGCGCCGCGGCCGTCGTCCTGGCCGCCACGACCGTCCTGTCCTCGGCCGCCTGCGGCTCCGGCTCCGCCGGAGCGGACGGGGACCGCGTGCGGATCGGCGCCCTGCTGTCGCTGTCCGGCGTCTACTCCACCCTCGGTCCGGCCGAGAAGAAGGCCATGACCATGGGCGTCGAGGAGCTCAACCGGCAGGGCTTCACCGTCGCCGGCCGGCGGCACACGCTGGAGATCGTCTACGCCGACGACAAGTCCGACCCGGCCACCACCGGTGTCACCGCCCTGCGCGAGATGACCCAGGCGCAGCGGCTGCCGGTCGTCGCCTACGGCCTGGGCTCGGCGACCTACGCCCCGCAGCTCAAGCGCAAGCCCGTCCCGATGATCAACGTCCTGGACAGCTCCTACCCGAGCATCCTCGACCTCGACCCCCACCTGTACCTCACCCGCGGGGGCTCGCACACCTACGTGCCGGGCTGCCTCGCCTACGCCAAGCAGAAGCTCGGCGCGAAGTCGCTCGGGGTGATCACCGCCAAGGGCGAGCCCTACGGGGAGGGCCTCACCGAGCTGGTCGGCCTGGCGGCCCGCGCCAACGGCATCCGGATCGCCGCCTCCGCCGACTTCCCGCTCGGCGCGACCGACTACGGCAACGCCGTCGGCGCGGTGCTCGCCGCCAAGCCCGACGCGATCTACCTCAGCAGCGTCACCGGCGTCATCCTGCCCGTCCTCAAGCAGCTGCGGCAGGCCGGCTGGACGGGGCCCGTGCTGCACAGCGCGGGCGTCGGCCCCGACCAGGCCCGGGCGATCCTGGGCGAGCAGTTCAACACCCTGATGACCGACAACTACGACTGCGCCGGCACCCTGCCCGGTACCTCCTCCGACCCGGCCACCGTCGCCTTCGCCAAGGCCTACGAGGAGCGCTGGAAGGAGCACCCGCAGGACCTGACCATGTGGGCGCACGACTACCCGTTCATCGTCGCCGAGGCCATGTCCAGGGCCGGCAGCACCACCGACCCGGAGAAGATCAACAAGGCGCTGCCCGGCATCGGCGTCCCGAAGGGCACCGTCAGCGGCTGGCTGCCGACCTACACCGGCCAGCTCTTCGACGAGCGCGGCGCCCGCACCACCTCCGAAGTCACCGCCTGGTGCCCCGCCAAGCAGTCCGTCGCCAGCGCCATGACCTTCGACACCAAGCGCGGCGAGCTGGTCGACCCCGTCTTCGCGAAGGACGCCTGCGCATGATCCAGACCCTCGTCAACGGGGCCTTCCTCGGCTGCCTGTTCGCCGTGATGGCGGTCGGCCTGACCCTCGTCTACGGCGTGATGGAAGTCCCCAACTTCGCGCACGCCGGGGTCGTCGTCCTCGCCGCCTGCACCACCTGGTCGGCGACCGCGGCCGGGCTGCCCTTCGTCCTCGCCGCCCTGGCCGGCATCGCCTGCGGCGGACTCGTCTCGGTCCTCACCGAGACCGCCGCCTACCGGTGGATCGTCGACAAGCCGGCCGCCGCACCCGCCGTCGCCCTCGGCCTGCTGCTGATCCTGCAGAACACCGCGCTCCGGCTCTACGGCGGCGAGGGCCGCTCCCTCGACACCCCGTACGACACCGTGCTGCTCCGCTTCGGCGGGATCTCCCTGCCCGGGGTCAAGGCGGCGCTGATGGTGCTGGCCGGGCTCTCGCTGGCCGCGCTCCACCTGCTGCTGTCCCGCACCTCGCTCGGACGCCGGATGCGCGCGGTGGCGCAGGACCGGGAGGCCGCGGCGATGCTCGGGATCCCGCTGCGCCGCCAGTACGCCTTGGCCTTCCTGGTCGCGGGACTGCTCGCGGGCGTCGCCGCGATCGCCTACGCCCCCACGTACCAGGTGTCGCCCTACATGGCCGACGAGGTGCTGCTCAGCGCCTTCGTCGTGGTCGTCCTCGGCGGCCTGGGCAGCGTCTGGGGAGCCGTCGCCGGGGGGCTCGTCCTCGGGGTGGTCGAGAGCCTCGGAGCCGCCTACGTGAGCTCCGCCTACCAGAGCGCCTTCGGCTTCCTCATGCTCGTGATCGTCCTCGTGCTGCGGCCCACCGGCCTGCGCAGCACGAACTCCCGAAGGGTGGCGTGAATGCGCACCTCCCGTTACTCCCGGCACGCCGGGCCGCTCGCCGGCATCGCCGCCGTGAGCCTCCTCGCCCACGCCCTGCTCACCTCGCTGCAGGGCGACCTCGGACAGGTCGCCCTGCTGACCGTCTCCTGGACGGTGGCCCTGGCCGGCCTCAACCTCGTCCAGGGCCTCGGCGGCTACCCCAGCCTCGCCCACGCCTCCTTCTACGGCGGCGGGGCGTACGTCTCGGCCGTGCTGCTCGACCACGGCGTGCCGATGCTCCTCGCCGCGCTCGCCGCGGTCGGCGCCACCGTGCTCGTGGCCCTGCTCGTGGCGCTCGTCTTCAGCCGGACCCGCGGGCAGTACTTCGCCATCGGCACGATGTTCTTCGGCGCCGTGACCACCCTGGTGTTCACCAACGCCGCCGACCTGACCGGCGGCCCCAACGGCCGGCCGGTCGAGCTCGGCCTCCCGCTGGACACGACGCTGCTGCTGCTGTCGGCCTCGCTCGGCCTGGCGCTGGCGGCCTTCCACCTCCTGTCCGCCGGCCGGTTCGGGGCGCGGCTGCGGGCCGTCCGCGAGGACGAGGACCTGGCCGAGCACCTGGGCGTGCCCACGGCCCGGGTCAAGCTGCTGGCGATGGTCCTCTCCTCGGTCTTCGGGGCCTGGGCCGGGGTGCTGTTCGCCCAGTACAACGGCGTCGTCGCCCCGTCCCAGTTCACCTTCGTGCAGGGGTTCCTGATGTTCGTGGCGATCGGCGTCGGCGGCGCGGGCCGGCTGTACGCGCCGCTGGTCGGCAGCCTCGTCGTGATCGGCTTCACCCAGCTGATCAAGCTCGGGCCCGGCGTCAGCCAGATCGCCCTGGGCGTGCTGTTCATCGCGGTGACCCTGCTCGCACCGCAGGGCGTGCTGGGCGGCCTGGCCGCGCTGCGCCGCCGGGTGCGCCCGAGGGGAGCCGTGGCATGACCGCGCTGTTGCAGGCCAGGGGCCTGGTCAAGCGGTTCGGCGGCGTGACCGCCGTCGACGGGGTCTCCTTCGAGCTCGACGGCGGGCAGGTGCTGGGCCTGATCGGCCCCAACGGCTCCGGCAAGACCACCCTGCTCGGGATGCTCGCCGGCACCCACCCGCCCACCGGGGGCGCCGTCCTCCTCGGCGGACGGCCCGTCCGCGGCCGGGGCGCCCACCGCAGCGTCCGCGCCGGGATCGCCCGCACCTTCCAGACCACCCGGCTGTTCCCCACCCGGACCCTGCGGGAGAGCCTGGCGCTGACCCGCGGCGAGTGCCGCGGCCGGCCCACCGGCCCGGGCGACGGGGACCTCGCCGCGCTGATCGGCCTGGACGGTCTGCTGGACCGGCCCGCCGCGCAGCTGACCGGCGCCGCCCAGCGGCTCGGGATGATCGCGCTGGCGCTGGCCACCGGCCCGCGGGTGCTGCTGCTCGACGAGCCGGCCGTCGGCATGGACGGCGCGGAGGCCGACACCCTGGCCGCGGCCGTCCGAGGCGCCGCCGAACGGCTGGGCGTCGCGGTGGTGGTCGTGGACCACAACATGCAGTTCCTGATGCCGCTCGCCGACCGCGTCCTGGTGATGGCGGCCGGCGCCGTCCTGGCCGAGGGCACCCCCGAGCGGATCCGCACCGACGAGGCGGTCGTCGCCTCCTACCTGGGAGGGGCGTGACCGTGCTCACCGTCGAGAACCTCACCGTCGCCTTCGGCCCGGCCGTCGCCGTCCGCGGCATCAGCCTGCACGCCGAGCGCGGCACCGTCACCGGCATTCTCGGTGCGAACGGCGCGGGGAAGACCACCACCCTGCTGGGCATCCACGGGCGGGTCCGCCGCAGCAGCGGGCGCATCCTGCTCGACGGGCAGGACGTCACCGGCCACGACACCGCCGCCCTGGTGCGCGCTGGCGTCGCGCTCTGCCCGGAGAACCGCAGGCTGTTCCCCGCCATGACGATCGAGGACAACCTGCTGCTCGGGGCGGACGGCCACGGCCGCCGGGAGCAGCGCCGCCGCCTCGCCGGCACCTACGAGCGGTTCGGATGGGTGGCGGAGCGCCGGGCCGAACCGGCCGGCCGCCTCAGCGGCGGCCAGCAGCAGACCGTGGCCATCGCCCGGGCCCTGATGTCGCGGCCGCGGCTCGTCCTGCTGGACGAGCCCTCCAGCGGCCTCTCCCCGGTGGCCGTCGAGGAGGTCGGCGACCTGCTGGAGACGATCACCCTGGACGGGACCGCCGTCCTGCTGGTGGAGCAGAACGTCCACCTGGTGCGACGGCTCTGCCGCACCGCGTGGGTGCTCGCCCACGGCGAGGTCGCGGCCGGCGGCCCCGTCGCCGACCTCGTCCGCACCGGCGCCGTCTCGGACGCCTACCTCGGGAGGTCCGCCGCGAGCCGGGAGTGACCGTGAGGGCGGTCGGGCGGACCGGGGAAGGGCCGCCACGTGCTCCCGTTCGGTCGTCGGGGCCGGCGCCGGCCGTGTGCCGGGGCCGGCCCCGGCGGTGCTTCCCGGCGGTGCTTCCCGGCGGTGCTTCCCGACGGGGCCGGGCGGGCTCAGGCCGGACCGTCCGCCGCCCGCAGCCGGCCCCGCAGGGCGACCTCGAGCTCGAAGCGGGCATCGGGGTCGTGCAGGGCCGGCCCGAACAGCTCGTGGACGCGGCGCAGCCGCTTGCGCGCCGTCTGCGGGTGGATGCCGAGGCGGGCGGCGACGTCCGGGGCCCCGCCCCGGGTCTGCAGGGTGGCGAGCAGCGTGCTCGCCACCCTGGCGGCCTGCTTGGCGGTCAGCGCCTCCAGCGGCGCCAGCCTCCGTCCGGCGACCAGGTGGACCAGCGGTTCGTCCGCCCAGAGCAGCAGATCGGGAAGGCGGGTGTCGCACTCCACCGGCTGCCCGTGCGGATCGGCCAGCCGGTCGCGGACCGTCCGGGCCCAGCGCAGCGAGTCGCCCGCCGAACCGACCGGCACGACCGGGCCGATCACCGCCCCGGGCCGGCCCAGCAGCCGGCGCACCCGACCGTCGTTCCTGAGCTCCGCGGGGTCGGGCAGCAGGATGCAGGGGTACGGCGGGCGCAGGTCGCAGAGCACGTCCGCCGGCAGGCCGAGCCGTGCACCGGCCAGGTCCTCGCCCGGGGCGAGCAGGGCGAAGGCGACGGTCGCGGGCAGCCGCCACTGCGCCAGTTCGGCGGCCGCGACCAGCCGGGGGCCGGGCGCGCCGGCGGCCAGCAGCCCGAGCAGCCGTCTGCGGTGGCCCGCCCGGTCGTCGCCGGCCTCCACCGGCCGCCGGTGGCCCTGCAGCGCGGTCGCGGTGACCTCGTCGACGTGGGCGAACACCGCCTCCGCGAGGGCCGCGGTCGCGTCCGGTCCGACGCCGGTACGGCGGGCCACCGCCGCCAGGCGTCGCCAGGCCGCACGGCCTCCGGCGCGGCAGGCGGTCTGCACCGCCCCCCCCCCCCCCCCCCCCCCCCCCGCCCGGGGCCCGGCCCGCCGGGTGCGGGCAGCCGGAGGGCCACTTCGGCGGAGACCTCCGCGGCCATGGCCGTGAGGCCTTTGCGCGCCTCCGCGTCGAATGCGGGCGGAAGGTCCAGGCGTGAAATCGGCACATCGACTCCCTGGTCGATTTCCGGCGACGGCCGGAACGACTTGATTGATATCGGAAAACGGCTCACCCGGATGACACGAACCGGGTCCTGGTGAATGCGGGAAATATCTCGGCGGGACGTTTTTGCGGTGGGCGTCGGGAATTCATTGACCTCGTCCGTCCGCGGCCCGTAGCGTTCCCGTCAATTCCGCACCGTCGCCTCGTCCGAATCCTCGGCGAGGTCCCGCCGGACACGCCGGCCGGGAATGTCGACGATCGGAACGGGACCGGAGGCGAGCCGCATGACGACAGGGATGCCGGGGTCGGGCCGCACCCCGTTCCCGAGCCTGCGTCACATCGGCGCGGACACCCGCCGGGACCACGGCGCTCCCGATCCCGCCGGCCGTGTCGGGAGCGCCCTCGGCCCGGTCGCGTCGACCGACGCGACCGGCTTCAGCCACCGGGGACAGAGCCCTGCCAGGCCGCGTTTCCGGTTCCCGGCCCGCTGCGCGGGCCGGGGGTTCCGCCGCCTCGGAGGTGCTAGGTGGGAGGCGGACGGTCCGGGAATGCCGTCGGGAGGTGGTGAGACCTCCCGGCGGCGCAACCCCGGCCGCGGTGGAGCGGGACGGGCGGACGCGCCGTCAGACGACCCGGTCGAGCCACTCGACCAGGTCCGCGACCACGTCGGCGCGGTTGGTCTCGTTGAAGAGCTCGTGCCGTGCGCCCGGGTACGGACGGTAGGTGATGTCCATCAACCCGGCCTTGCCGTACCGCTCGACGAGCAGGTCGCTGAGCGCGAGTCCGGCGTTGAGCGGGTCCCGGTCGCCGACCATGACGTACAGCGGCAGCCCGGCCGGGATCCCGGCCGGCTCGGTGAGGCGCGCGGCGGCCGCCGCGAGTTCGCCCATGGCCCGGTCGTCCAGCGTGAAGCCGCACATCGGGTCCGCGAGGTAGGCGTCGACCTGAGCCTCGTCGCGGCTGAGCCAGTCCGCCGCGGTGCGGGCGGGCTCGAACGGCCGGTTGAACGCGGCCATCACGTCCGGCCCCTGGGTCGCCAGGTGGGCGAAGAGTCCGTCGAGGGCGGTGGTCCCGCACAGCACCGCCGCGTCGACGAGCCGGACGTGGTCGAGCAGGTACTGCTGGGCGGCGAAGGAGCCGAGACTGTGACCGAGCAGGACCAGCGGCACGTACGGATGGGCGGCCCGGGCGTGTGCGGAGACCATGGCGAGGTCGTCCACCAGCCGGTTCCAGCCGTCCTCGCCGAGCACGCCGGGGCCGGCGTGCATGCTCAGGCCGTGGCCGCGGTGGTCGTCGGCGACGACCGCGAAGCCCCGGGCGGCCAGCGCCTCGGCGAGCGGCGCGTAGCGCCGGGCGTGCTCCCCCATGCCGTGGGCGATCTGCACGATCGCCCGGGGTGCGACCGGGGGCGACCACGTGTGGAGGTGGATGCGGACGCCGTCGGCGCTCGTGAGGGTGGTCATGACAACTCCTGGAGGGGGAGGCGGCTCGGAGGGGGAGGCGAGGGGCCCGGGCGGCGGGCCGCGGGAGCCCGGCGCCCGAAGGCCGGTGCAGTGCGCCGTTCACGCTGTCGTCATCGTGGCGCGAGCCGTCCGCGAATCGAATGGGTGGCCGGACAAGGTGCGCCCGGCCGCGTTGTGGCCGGCCACAACCGCACCCCGCCTAGGCTGGGGGAATGAGCCGCCCAGCACCCCCGCCGGAGATCGTCGAGGTGGCCGCGACCCTGTTGCCGCACCACCGCGAGATCGGCGAGCGCCTGGCCCGGCGGATGCGCGCGGAGATCGAGTCCTACCGCAACGAGGACCTCATCCCGTTCCACACCATCCGGGCCTCGTGCATCCGCAACATCGAGCTCATGATCCGGCACTTCGTCCACACCGGTCCCGCCGACCTCGGGCCGCCCCAGGCGACCGGCCGGATGCGCGCCGAGCAGGGCGTCCCGCTGCCCGAGACGCTCCACGCCTACCGGATCGGATTCGAGTTCCTCTGGGCGGAGCTGGTGGACGAGGCCCGACGCCACCCGGCCGTCACCGACGCCATGCTCGTCGACCTGGCCGCGCAGGTCTGGCAGCTGGCGGGCGAGTACTCGGACGCCGTCGCCCGGGCCTACCGGGAGACCACCGCCGCGCTCGTCCTGCAGCGCGAACGCGAACGGTCCGCCCTGGTGGAGGCCCTCCTCACCGGCGCCATCAGCGAGATCGGCCCGGTCGAGGAGGCCGGGCGGACACTGGGTCTGGCCTCCCACGGGCCGTACGCGGTGATCGCCGCCGACGTGCCGGCGCCCGGCCGCGAGGCACTGCCCGGCATCGAGAACGCCCTGCGGGCGGTCCGCGTCCGTTCCGCCTGGCGGCTGCTCCCGGACCAGCAGATCGGCGTGGCCTCGCTGCCCGACCCCGACGACGAGGAGACACTGCTGCGGCTGCTGCGCCGCCACCCCGCACGGGTCGGGGTCAGTCCCTCGTACCCGTCGCTGCGCGACACCCCGCAGGCGCTGCGCTTCGCCCGGCTGGCCCTGGACGGGCTGCGCGGCAAACCCCGCGGGACGGTCCGCTTCGACGACCGTCCGCTCGCCATGCTGGTGGCGGCGGCGCCCGCGGAGGCGGCCCGGTTGGCCCGCCTGGTGCTCGGCCCCCTGCTCGAACTCCCCCGGGAGGAACGCGAGCGGCTGACCGACACCCTGGAGCAGTGGTTCGCCGCCGCCGGCAGCACCGAGGGCGCGGCCGAGCGGCTCTACGTGCACGCCAACACCGTCCGCTACCGGCTGCGCCGCATCGAGGCGCTCACCGGCCGCACGCTCCAGGACCCCCGGCACCTGGCCGACATCGGATCCGCCCTGCTCGCCCTGCGGCTGCTGCCCGGCGAGGCGGCCGGCGGCTGAGCCGCGCACCGCCGCCCGCGCCGGCCGGCCGACAGCCGGTCAACCGGTAGCCGATCAACCGGTGACGCAGAGGATCCAGGCGACGAGCTCGGCCGCGACCTCGATCCGGTTGGTCTCGTGCAGGATCTCGTGCCGGGCGCCGCGGTAGGTGCGGTAGGTGACGTCGGTGAGGCCCGCCCGCCGGTAGCGCTCCACCACCACGTCGGAGAGCGTGAGCTCGGCGTTCATCGGGTCGCGGTCGCCCACCGCCACGTAGACCGGCAGGTCGGGGCGGACGGTCTCCGGCCTGGCCAGCCGGTGTGCCGCCGCGGCGAGGTCCTCCCAGCCGCGGGTGTCCAGCGCGAAGCCGCAGAGCGGGTCGGCGAGGTAGGCGTCCACCTGGGCCTCGTCCCGGGTGCGCCAGTCGTGATCCGTGCGGGCGGGTTCGAAGGGCGCGTTGAAGGCGGCCGCGGCGGCGCCGCCGGCCGCGGCCAGGACGGTGAGCAGCCGGTCGAGCGCGGTGGTGCCGGAGAGCGCCACGCCCGCCAGCCGCTCCGAGTGGTCGAGGACGTACTGCTGGGAGGCGAGGGAGCCCAGGCTGTGGCCGACCAGCACCAGTGGCAGCCCGGGATGGCGCCGGTGGGCGAGGTCGGAGAGTGCGACCATGTCCTGGACGAGCAGGTTCCAGCCGTCCTCGCCGAGGTGGCCGGGGCCGGCGCCGACGCTGTGGCCGTGGCCGCGGTGGTCGGCGGCGTACACGGCGTACCCCTGGCCGGTGAGCGACGCGGCGAGGTGGGCGTAGCGGCGGGCGTGCTCGCCCGTGCCGTGGGCGAGCTGGACGATGCCGCGCGGCGGGCCGACGGGCTGCCACTCGTGGACGTGGATCTCCAACCCGTCGCTGCTGGTGAAGGTGAACATCCGGCGGCTCCTCGGCAGGTGGTGCGCGGGCCGCGGGCAGGGGAGGCGGCCCGGGGGCCGCCAAGGCCGGGGCGTGCAGTCGTCGCCATGCGCGCCGGGTGCGGGGGCAGCCCGTTCGTGAAGACGCTACGCCATTCGACAATGTCGAACAATGGTCGGTCGGTCTCGGATCGGCATCGGCGCGGCGGGGCGGTCGAACACCTGAGCGGGGGTCGGGATAGGCTCGCCGGGTGATCAGCGCGAGTGCCATCGGCGGAATCGCCGCAGTCTCCTTCGGCATGGTGATGACCCCCGGGCCGAACATGATCTACTGCGTGTCGCGGTCCGTCAGCCAGGGCCGCCGCGCCGGACTGATCTCGCTCGGCGGCGTCGTGCTCGGCTTCCTCGTCTACCTCACCGCCGCGGTCGCCGGGATATCCGCGCTCTTCGCGCTCGTCCCGACCGCCTACCTGGCGCTCAAGCTCGCCGGCGCCGGCTACCTGCTGTGGCTGGCCTGGCGGGCCTTCCGCTCGCCGGCCCACTCGCCCTTCCGGGCCGCCGAGATGCCCCACGAACGGCCGCTCAAGCTCTTCGGCATGGGCGCCCTCACCTGCCTGCTCAACCCGAAGCTGGCCGTCCTCTACATCACCCTGCTCCCGCAGTTCGTCCGGCCGGAGGAGGGGCAGGTGGCCCTGCAGAGCGCCCTGCTCGGCCTCACCCAGATCACCGTCGGCACCCTCGGCAACGCCGCCTTCGTGCTCACCGCCGGCGCACTGGCCGGCTTCCTCTCCCGCCGCCCGCTGCTGCAGCGCCTGCACGGCTGGGCCACCGGCACCCTGCTCGCCGCCTTCGCCCTGCGCATCGCCACCGAACGCAGCCGCGCCGCCGTGGCCTAGGAACGGCTTCAAAGGGGCGTGCGGGTGGGTCACCCCAGAGGCGCCCCCGCGCGGCCCCTGGTGGTGCACCGCGGCTGCGGAGGCGTCGATCCTGCTGCTCACCGCCCTGCCGGCGTGCCACACTCGCAGGAACGGCAGTCCGGCCGCGGCCGCGAACGGCCCGCCGGTCCACGGTCGCCCACCACGGGAGGCAGACGGCATGGCCTTCGACGGCTCGATCCCCGGCGCCTACCAGCAGTACATGGTGCCGCTCCTCTTCCGCCCCTACGCCCGGGACCTCGCCGCCCGGCTGACGGCCGACCGGCCCGCCCGGGTGCTGGAGACGGCGGCCGGCACCGGCGCGGTGACCCGGGAGCTCGCCGCGGTGCTGCCCGGGTCCACCGGGATCGTCTCCACCGACCTGAGCGGGCCGATGATCGAACTCGCCGCCGCCTCCCACACCGGACGCCCGGTGGACTTCCGGCAGGCCGACGCCCTCGACCTGTCCTTCCCCGACGGCTCCTTCGACGCCGTGGTCTGCCAGTTCGGTGCGATGTTCTTCCCCGACAAGCCACGGGCCTTCGCCGAGGCGCGGCGGGTGCTGCGCCCGGGCGGCGTGCTGCTGTTCAACGTGTGGGACCACATCGCCGCCAACGAGTTCGCCGCGACCGCGGCGGCGACCGTGGCCGCGCTGGTGCCCGAGGACCCGCCGGACTTCATGGCCCGGATCCCGTACGGCTACCACGACCACGTGGCCATCGCGCGGGACGTCGGCGCCGGCGGGTTCGAGGCTCCCCGGATCGAGTCCGTGGAGGCCCGCAGCCGGGCCGGGTCGGCGGTCGAGGTCGCGACCGCCTTCTGCCACGGCACGCCGATGCGCGACGAGATCGAGGCCCGGCCCGGGATCTCGCTCGCCGAGGCGACCGACGCGGTCGCCTCGGCGATCGAGCAGCGGTTCGGCGGCGGCCCCGTCGTGGGCGCGATGCGCGCCCACGTGGTGACCGCCGTCCGCTGACCGGTCCCGTCCGTCAGACCCGCCGCCACAGCGCCGGCACGTTCGGCGGCTCCCAGCCGGCGAACGCGGTGTGCGCCTGGACGCAGACGTAGCCGACGCCGTCGTAGCTGACCGCGTCGCCGACCCGGTACGCCGTGCCGGCCCGCCAGGTGCCGCCGCCGGGCGTTGGCCCGGTCGGGGTCGGGGTCGGGGTGGGCCCGGTGGGTGACGGGGACGGCGACGGCGACTGGGGCACGTCGAGGACGAAGTCGAAGGACGACTCCCGCCCGGGCCCGGACTGCCGGACGGTCATCACCAGCCGCGGGTCGAAGATGGTGTCCGTCGAGTTCCTCGGCTCGCCGGGGAAGTACAGCTGGGTGGTCAGCACCGGGCGGCCGGGGGCCTGCAGCTTCACGTGCAGGTGCCGGGTGCGGCCCGGGTACGGCCCGGGCACCACGGTGGTCAGGGTGAACCGGCCCTGCTCGTCGCTGAACTGGTGCCCGCGGAAGCCGTACCCGGAGTTGTCGTAGGCCCCGGCGGTGTCCGCCTGCCAGAAGTCGAGCAGCACGCCCGCCAGCGGCCGGCAGGCCCGGCCGAAGACGTAGCCGCTCACCGTCAGCGGTGTGCCGGGGCCGGTCAGCACGGTGCGCAGCGGCGAGCCCGGCTTGAAGTACGGGCCTTCGATCTGCTCGGTGGTCGGCTCGTCGCCGTCGTGGCAGGCCGGTGTCAGGCCCGCCGGGCCGCCGCCGCCGTCGCGGGCCAGCGCGGCGCCGCCGCCGAGCAGGACGGGGGCGGCGCCGGCCAGCACGGCGGCCTTGAGCAGGTTCTTGCGGGTGATCCCGGGCTCGCCGGTCGGCCGGGACTGCGGTCGCTCCTGGGGCCGGTCCTGGGGCTGCGGCGGAGGCGGAGTGGGCATGGCGGATCGCTCCGTTCGGGGGTGGGGGCGCAGGACCGTGGGGGTGTCCTGCGCATGACAGGCAACGTCCGGCGGCGGTGCGGGAGCGACCCGCCCGCCGTGCACCGACGCTACGGCCGGGCCGTCCGCGGGTCGATGGACTCGGCGCCCGGGCCGTGGTGCTTTCCTCCGCCCGTGCCCGCACGGAACTCCCCGGGCGTCAGCCCGACCTCGCGGCGGAAGAAGCGGCAGAAGTACGCCGGGCCGGCGAAGCCCGCGGCCGCCGCGACCTGGCTGACGGTCAGGTCCGTGGCGCTCAGCAGCCGCTTCGCCTCCAGGGTCTGCTGCTGCCGGATCAGCCGCGCGGGGGTGCGGCCGGTCAGCACCCGGACGAGCTCGTGCAGCCGCCCGGTGGAGACGCCCAGCTCCCGGGCGTAGGAGCCGACGGTCCGGTCCGCCCCGCCGGGCTCGGCGAGCAGCCGGCCGAACCGGTCGACCCGCGGGTGCGGTCGCGCCGCCGCCGACTCCGCGGCCGGCGGTGCCTGCCGCGGCCGGTCGGGCAGCGCCCGCACGGCGCGCACCAGCAGGACGTGCAGCAGCGCCTGCAGCACACCCGGGTGGCCCGCCCCGGCCGTGCGGTACTCGCCGTCCAGGTCGGCGAGCAGCCCGGCCAGCCGGCGCGCCTCCGCGCGGTCGGGCCGCAGCGGCGGGGCGCCTGCCAGCTCCCGGGCCAGGGCCGCGTCCTCGGGGTGGCGCAGCAGGAAGTCCTCCTCGAACAGCAGCACCCGGCCGTCCAGCCCCGCGGCCCGCGCCCAGTGGTGGACCTGGCCCGGCACGATGACGCAGAGCTGCGGCGGCCGCAGCGGCTGGTTCGCGAGGTCGAGGACGTGGCTGCCGCGGCCGCCGGTGACGTAGGCCAGCTCGTAGAAGGAGTGCCGGTGCGGGAAACCGGCCCGGGACAGCGGGCCGATGGTGTCGAAGGTGCCGACGGCGAACGGCAGCCGGCCCCGGTCCGGCACCGCCAGCCGGTGCAACTCGATCTCGGGCGTGCCTCGTTGACGACTCATCGGGCAAGTCTCCCGACCCGGCCCGGACCCGTCCAGTGGTCCAGACCATGGCCGCACTCCGGTGCGTCAGGGGCCGGTCAGCACGGCCAGCTGCCGGGTCGCCCGGGTCATCGCGACGTAGCGGTCGACCGCGCCTTCGACACCCCCGCCGAACCCCTCCGGGTCGACCAGCACCACCAGGTCGAACTCCAGCCCCTTGGACAGCTCCGGGGTCAGCGAACGGACCCGGCCCGTCCCCCGGAACGAGGGAGCGCCGATCACGCACGCCGTCCCGTCGGGCGAGGAGGCGAGCCAGCCGTCGAGCACCGAGTCCAGGTCCGCCACGGACCCGTGGAGGACCGGGATCCCGCTGCTGCGCACCGAGACCGGCACGTTGGCGTCCGGCAGCACGGCCCGGACGACGGGTTCGGCCTCCGCCATGACCTCCTGCGGCGTGCGGTAGTTGATGCCCAGCGAGGCCAGCTCGATCCGGTCCAGCCCCACCCGCTCCAGACGCTCCCGCCAGGACTCCGGGAAGCCGTGCCGCGCCTGCGCGCGGTCCCCGACGATCGTGAAGCTCCGGGACGGGCAGCGCTGCAGCAGCATCTGCCACTCCGCGTCGGTGAGCTCCTGCGCCTCGTCCACGACGATGTGCGCGAACGGCCCGGCCAGCCGGTCCGGGTCGGTGCCGGGCAGTGCGCTCCCGTCGACCAGGCTGTCCTGGAGGTCCCGGCCGCGCAGCATGGTCACCGCGCCCTCGCCGTCGTCGTCGGCCCGGAGCAGGTCGTCGATGACCCCGGCCATCCGCTCGCGCTCGGCGGCGACCGCGGCCTCCCGGCGGCGCCGGTGCCGGGCCGCCTCCGGGTCGCCGAGCCGCTGCCGTGCGGCGTCCAGCAGCGGCAGGTCGGACACCGTCCACGCCCGGGCGTCCGCACGCTGCAGCAGCCGGACCTCCTCGCGGCTCAACCAGGGGGCGCACAGCCGCAGGTAGGCGGGCACCGACCACAGGTCGCCGACCAGGTCGGCCGCCTCGATCGTCGGCCAGGCCCGGTGGAGGGCCGTGACCAGCTCCCGGTCCTGCAGCAGCGACCTGCGGAACAGGTCGCGCGGCGGCACCTCCTCCTCCCCGTGCTCGTCCCCGTGCCGGTCCAGCAGGATCGTGACCAGTTCCTCCCAGATCTGGTCGCGGGCCTCGTTGTGCGGCGTGCCCGGATCGGGCGCGTCGAAGGCATCGGCCCAGTCCGCGGCGCTCAGCCGGAGGTCGGACCAGTGCGTCGACACCGTCATCCCCTCGGCCGGCGGCTCCTCGTAGATCCGCACCGCCGCCTCGATCGCCTTCACCATCGCCGCCGACGACTTCAGCCGGGCCGCCTCCGGGTCGCCCTCGACGCCCGCGCCGGCGCCCTCGGCGACCAGGTCCCGCAGGGTGCAGGTCTGCACGCCGTCCTCGCCGAGGCTCGGCAGCACGTCGGCGACGTACGCCAGGTACGGCTGGTGCGGGCCGACGAACAACACGCCGCCGCGGCGGTGGCCGAGCCGAGGGTCGGAGTGCAGCAGGTAGGCGGAGCGGTGCAGTGCGACGACGGTCTTGCCGGTGCCCGGGCCGCCGTCGACCACCAGCGCCCCGCGGGAGCCCGCGCGGACGATCGCGTCCTGGTCGGCCTGGATGGTGCCGAGCACGTCCCGCATCCGGGCCGACCGGCTGCTGCCCAGGCCGGCGATGAAGGCCGACTGGTCGTCCAGGGCGGCGTGCCCCTCCAGGCCGTCCGCCGTGAACACCTCGTCCCAGTAGTCGCCGATCCGGCCGCGCGTCCACCGGTACCGGCGGCGGCTCGCCAGGCCCATCGGGTTGCCGTGCGTCGCGGCGAAGAACGGCTCGGCCGCGGGGGTGCGCCAGTCGATCAGCAGCCGGCGGCCGGTGTCGTCGGTCAGGCCGAGCCGCCCGACGTACACCGGATCGGCACCGTCCGCGGCGACGATCCGGCCGAGGCACAGGTCCAGCCCGTAGCGGCGCAGCGCGCGCAGCCGGGCGGTCAGCCGGTGGATCTCCGCGTCCCGGTCCATCGCCGCCCGGCCCGGGCCGCCGGGCGCCCTGCGCATCTCGTCGAGGCGGCCGGACAGTTCGGCGGTCTCCCGGTCCAGGGTCCTCGCGACGGTCGCGAAGTGCCGCTCGTCGGCGGCGATCAGCGCCGGGTCCGCCTTGGCGGCGAGGTGCCCGGGCAGGTCGAACGCACTGGTGGTCGAAGGGTTCATCTCACGCACTCCGATCCGAGGCCGCACCCGCACCGTCCCGCATCCCGTGAACGGGCATACCTGACCACACGTCGTGAATCTCCCAAATCCTCAGCTACCGGCTCAGACGAGCGATTGTGCGGCACCACGGGGGCCTTGCCGCAAGACCCCCGGTGCGCTATACGTTGAGAGTGGCAAGGGACGGGTTCACTCCCTTGCCTTCGTCGTCCGCGCTGCCGGACCCCGCTCGTCCACTGCCCGCTGCGGACGCCGCACGCGCCCCCCGCCCTTGAAGTCCTGCCGTCTTGGCGTCCTTGGCGTCGTTGCCGTCCCGCCGGCCGGGCGGGCAGTGGCAGGGGGTAGCGTCGGCGGCATGCCCGACGCCGTCGACGTGTCCGCGGCCCTGCGCGGTGGAGTGCCCACCCGCGACCGGGCCTTCGCCTTCCTGCGGTGGTTCGCGGAGGCCTGGACGGACCGGCCGCTGCGACCGGAGGACGGCTGCCCCGCGGACGAACTCGCCGCCGCGGAGGCCGAACTGGGCTTCGCACTCCCCGCCGCCCTGCGCGAGGGCTACGCCCTCCTCGGCCGCCGGGACGACCTGACCCGGCACCAGGACCCGCTCGTCCCGCCGGGCGGGCTCCACGTCGACGACGCCCACGGCGGACTGTTGGTCTTCCGCCGCGAGAACCAGGACTGCGCGGCCTGGGCGGTCCCCCTCGACCTCGCCGACCGGGACGACCCGCCCGTGCTGGTGGAGTCCCACCGGGGCTGGATCCCCTTCCTCGACCGGATGTCCCTCGCCTGGGTCGAACTCGTGCTCAGCGAGTCGCTGTTCGCCGCGGGCAGCACCTACGACGCCTGCGAACTGCCGGACACCCTCCTCCCGAGGCTGTACGCGGGGTACACCCGCCTCGACCTGCCCGACCACCCGATGTGGGCCTGCGACGAGGACTCGCCCGTGCGCTGGTACGCCGCCCCCGGCCGCCTGCTGCGCCGCGACGGCGTGCAGGACCACTCCTGGATCCACGCCCGCGGCCGGACGCCCGGCGACCTCGACGCCCTCCGCGCCGACCTCCCCGGCCCCTGGGTCTGCTGACGGCCGCCCGCGCGCCGGCACCCCGGCCCGGTCCGGCCGGGGGCCTGCGAGGGGCGGCCTCGGACCTGCGAGGGGCGCAGCGCCGGGCCCGTGGACCCCGGTAGGGTGCCGCCATGACCGAGCCGGTGCGCTTCCCCGTCCGTCCGGTGCGCGCCGTGCGGTACCGCAAGCACGGCGTCGGCGGCTGCGGCCCGTTCGTCGACGTCACCCTGGACTTCGAGCCCGCCGAGGACGGTGTCGTCTTCGAGGTGGCGCCCGGTGTGCTGGCCGACTGGGACTGGCCGGAGGACCTGCCGGTCTTCTTCGCCGCCTGCGAGCACGGCGTCCGCGACGAACTCTCCGCGGCGGCGCCCGGCACCCGGCCCGCCGTGCGGGTGGTGCTGACCGGCGCCCGCGCCCACGCCGTCGACTCCAGCGAGTACGCCTTCCTGCTCGGTGGCCGGCACGCGACCCGCGAAGCCCTCGCACGAGCCGTGGCCCGGGACACGCCCGCCCCGGACGGCGGTCAGTCCTCGGCGCCGAGGTAGACGGCCAGACCCTCCAGCTGCATCCGCCGTTCGACGAAGAACCGCGAGGCCGCCACCACCGCACCCCCGACGGCGCCCAGTAGCGCCGCCGCCGTGCCCTCGCCGCTGCCGACACTGCCGAGGCTCGCGTACGCGCCGAGCACCGCACCGACCAGGACCGGGCCCCGCTCGTCCGGCTCCGCGCGCTCGACGATCTCCACGAAGGCCACCGCGAGGCGGCTCGCACCGGCCCGGTCCCTGATCCGTGCCGCGCAGCCGGCCGGGTCGGCGCCGTCGAAGGCCAGTCGTCCGAGTTCGCGCACGTCCTCGACCTCGTCCCGGGTGAGCCCGACCGTGGTGAGCCGCAGCAGGTGGTAGCGCAGCCGTCCGAGCGCGGCGTCCTCGAAGACGAAGTCGCGGGCGATGCGGAACGCCCTGCCGGTCTCGGGGGCGGGATCCGGATCCTGGGCACGGCTCGTGGGCACGGTGGTCCCTTCCTGGGGGGCGCCGGCGGTCGCCGGACCGGTTCTCGGCATCCGTCCGGTCATCCGTGCCCGGTTCGGCCGCCGCCCGACCACCTGTCCCGCGGATCTGCCCCGACCGGGCGAGCGGGCGGGCGCCCCCTGCGGCGGGTCGGGGGGGGGGGGGGGGGGGTCGCCCCCCCCCGCCGGGGCGGGCGGGGCGAGCGGCCGGACGCCCGCTGCCGCCGTTCGGGTGGCCGGGGGAGTGCGGCACTCCGCCCGGCGGGCGCTGTCGGCCGGAAGCTGTCGGTCGGGAGAGCCCGGTCGGGAGAGCCCGGTCGACCGTTCGGGCGATCAGGGGCGCCGGCGGTCGGGCAGCAGCATGCAGAGCGGTACGGCGACGGCGGTGAGGCCGGCCGACCACCGGAAGGCGTCGGCGAAGCCGCCGGCCAGGGCGTCCGGGGTGCGGGCTCCGCCGGTGGTGTGCTGAAGGACGACCGCGAGCGCGGCGGTGCCCACCGAGCCGCCGACCTGCTGGGCGATCCGGGTGATGATGCTCGCGTCCGGGATCTCCCGGTGTCCCAGGCCGGTGAAGGCGGCGCCGCTGAGCGGGATCATGACGGCGCCCATGCCGATGCCGCGGAGGAGCAGTGCGGCCATCAGCGGCAGCTCGCCGGAGTCGGCGGTGGCGAGCGCGAACGGCACGGTCGCCGCGGTGGTGAGCACGAACCCGGCGAGGGCGACCGGACGCGGTCCGAGGCGGTCGGTGAGGCCGCCGGCCAGGGTGCGGGCGAGCAGCGCGCCGACGCCCTGCGGGACGAGGAGCAGCCCGGCGCCGAGCGCGTCCTCGCCGCGGACCTGCTGCCAGTACAGCGGCAGCAGCAGCATCGCCCCGTACAGGGCGGCGCCGGCCAGGAAGCCCAGGGCGGAGGACGAGGCCAGCGCCCGGTGGCGCAGGAGCCGCAGGTCGACCAGGGCGCCGGCGCGGGTCAGGGCCCGTGCGGTGAAGCCGCCGATCAGGGCGAGCCCGCCGAGCAGCGGCACCAGCACCCCGGCGCTCGCGAAGCCCGCGCTGCCCGCGACCCGGGACAGACCGTGGACGGTCGCCGCGACCCCCGGGGAGAGCAGCAGCAGGCCGACGGTGTCGAGGCGGGTGCGGGGGCCGTCGGGTGCGGGCCGGTCGTCGGGCAGGTTGCGCCGGGCCAGCCAGGCGCCGACGGCGCAGAAGGGCACGTTGATGAGGAAGAGCCAGCGCCAGTCGGCCACGCTCAGGACGACGCCGCCCAGCACGGGGCCGAGGACGGGGCCGAGTGCGGTGGGCAGGGTGACGGCGGCCATCACCCGGCCGATGTTGCGCCCCTTCGCGGCCTGGACGACCAGGGTGGCCATGAGCGGCATCATGATGCCGCCGCCGATCCCCTGGACGACGCGGAAGGCGATGAGGGCGGGCGCGTTCCACGCCAGGGCGCTCAGCACCGAGCCGAGCAGGAACACGCCCAGGGCGGCGATCCACAGGCGCCTGCCGCCGAGCCGGGCCTGCGCCCAGCCGGCGAGCGGGACGGTGGCGAAGACGGCCAGCAGGTAGCCGGTGCTCACCCACTGGATCGTGGCGAGCGGGGCGCCGAGTTCCCGGGCCAGGTCGCCGAGGGCGACGGTGACGACGGTGGTGTCGAAGACGACGGCGAGGGCGCCGACCACGACGGTGAAGGCCGTGCGCCACACGGCGGGGTCGATGCGGTCGGGGTCGGGCGCCGCTGTTCCGGCACCGGCCCCGGTGATCTCGGGGATGCTCACGGGCGACCGCCTTAAGATATAGAGTCCTATCTTGCGACGCCCAGCGTAGGGCGGCGGAATAAGATAGGCAAGTCTTTCTAATGGAGGTGCGGATGCCCGAGCGGCGCCGCGGGGCGGCACTGGAGAAGGCACTCCTCGACGCGGCCTGGGAGGAACTCACGGCCAACGGCTACGCCCGGTTCACCATGGACGCCGTCGGCCGCCGCGCCGGCACCAGCCCCCCGGTGCTCTACCGCCGCTGGGCCGACCGCGACGAGCTCGTCCGCGCGGCGATCGCCCACGTCCTGGAGGAGTCCCGGATCGACGCGCCCGACACCGGGAGCCTGCGCGAGGACGTCCTCACCCTGATGCGGACGATCAACGCCACCCGGGTCCAGCTCGTCACCGTCATGAGCGTGCACCTGGCCGGCTACTACCAGGAGACGGGCACCGGCCCCGGCGACCTCCTCGCCGGCGGGCACGAGCCCAGCGGCGACGTGCTCTTCGAGCGGGCCGCCGCCCGCGGCGAGATCGACCCGGACCGCCTCAGCGACCGCATCAAGGCCCTCCCCTTCGACCTGCTGCGCCACGAGATCCTCACGACCTACGCCCCCGTGCCCGACCACGTCCTGGAGGAGATCGTCGACACGATCTTCCTGCCGCTGCTGCGCTGACCGGCGGGTCCGGTGGGCCGGCGCAGGGTCCGTCGATAGAATCGGATCATGGCGACGACGATCCGGGTGGCCGTCGAGACCTCGGTGGCCGCCGACCGTGTGCTGGAGGCGGCGCACGACTTCTCACCGCGCAGACCGGCGGTCTTCCCCGCGGTGTCACCGAAGCACTTCCGGGTGCACCGCGTCGGCGAGTCGTCGGCGGACGTCACGGAGGGCAGCCGGGCCGGCGTGGTCGTCTGGGAGCGCTGCGCCTACGACTGGTCGCGGCCGGGTTCGGTGGAGGCCCGCGTGGTGGACTCCAACGTCTACGCCCCCGGCAGCACCTGGGAGCTCACCGCCACGCCGACCGCGAGCGGGAGCCACGTCGAGATGATCTGGGTCCGGGAGTTCCTCGGCACACCCGGTGCCCGGCTGCTCTCCCTGGCGTACCGGACGGTCGGGCCGCGGATGTTCCGGCACGACGCCCGCCGGGTGCTGCGGGCCCTCGAGAACGGGGTGTAGGCGGTGTCCGGCCGCCCGGCGGCGTTCCGGGCGGTGTCGGCGTGGTCCGCTTGACCGGTGCGGCGGCGGGCCGGAGAGTCGGGGTGCGGCGCCGCGGGTGCCGCCCGCCCGCGCCCGACCGGCCCGCCCGTCCGGAGACGGCAGGCGGCCCCGACCTTCGGGAGCGGCTGAGGCGATGGTGGTCGACCTGGTCGTGATCGGCACGGCCATCACCCTCGGGCCCCTGCACAACAGCGCCTTCATCCTGCTGCTCTCCTCGCAGCGCGGCGCCCGCAAGGGCCTGGCCTTCGTGCTGTCCTGGCTCGCCAACCTGGTCGCGGTGGTGGTGTGCGTGCTGCTGCTGACCGGCGGAACCCCGCCCGCCCGCCACAGCACCCCGTCGACCGCGGCCGACGCCGCCGAGCTGGCCATGGCCCCGGGCCGGGCGGGCTACGCCGTGTCCCCCCCCCGGCGCCCGCCCGGGCCGCACGGCCCGCCGCGCTGGACGGCCCGGGTCGACAAAGCCTCGCTCGGCACCGCGGCCGGACTCGCCTGGCTGCTGCAGCCCTGGGCGCTGGTCGGGGCCGGCGCGGCCGTCGTCGTCGACGCCGACCTCTCCTCCCTCACCGACTGGATCGCCCTGATCGTCTACTGCCTGCTGGCCACGCTCAGCCTGGCCGTCATGGAGGTGTTCGCCCTCCGGTCGCCGGCCGCCGCGAACGCCCGGCTGAACGCCCTGCGGACCTGGCTGACGCGGCACCAGGAGCGGCTGATCGTCACACTGTCGCTGGTGGTGGGCCTGTACCTGACCGCCAGGGGCATCTACCAGCTCATCGCCTGACGGTCCGTCGACCGTTTCGGTCATTTCGCCCCGGCGGGCGGGTGCCCCCGCTATCGTCGGCCGGAATGCAGCGGCGGCACCGGGGGGTGGCGATGTCAGGGCACTACGGTCCCGGGGTCGGACGGGCGGGCGGGGGCGGCTGCGGGTGCGCCGTCCTCCTGCTGTTCCCCGGCTGGTTCGTCGCCGGGTACCTGCTCGCCCTGCCCGCGGTGCTGCCCTGGGTGATGGCCGCCTCCAGCACGCCGCAACCGCCGCTGCAGGCCTCCCAGCGGGCCGTGCTGTGGGCGATCTCCGTCTTCACCGCGCTGCTGCTGGGCTGGATGGCCGGCGGCCGGGGCAGGCCGCGGCCGGTCGCCCTGCTCGTCCGTGCGGCCCTGATCGGTGCCGCGGCGGCCGGTGCCGCGCTCGCCGCTCCGGCGGTCGTCCGGGCCGGGCTGGCGGGCCGGTCGCTCGGTGACCCGGCGACCCAGGCGGCCGGCGAGCACGTGCTCGCGGCCACCCTCGGCACGGCGGCCTCCGCCGTCGCCACCGCGGTCTGCTACTACGTCGTCCGCTGGTGGGGGCGGCGCAGCGCGGCACCGGCCGCACCCGCGCGGCCGGTGCACATCCCCGTCCGTCCGCGCACCACCGTCCGCCGGCCCGCCCCCGGCGAGGTCTGGCTGGCCGAGATCCCGCTGCGCGAGGACCGCAGCCAGGCGCTGCGGCACTACTGCGTCGTCCTGGAGAGCCACGCCTCGCACGCCAGCGTCCTGCAGATCACCAGCCAGTCGAAGGACCACCGCGACGACTTCGTCAAGATGCCCAACGACGGCTGGGACCTGGTCTCCGGCAAGGACCACTGGCTGGAGCTGCGGCGCCGCGACGTGCCGTACCGGCAGTTCCTCAAGAACACCCCGCAGGGGCTCTGCCCGTCGGACACCTGGCAGGAGATCGTCCGGGCCGGGGCCTGAAGGCCGGCCTCAGCCGGCCGCGGGCACGATCCCGAGCAGGGCGCCGATCCGGCGGATCTCGTGGTCGAAGTAGGCCCGCGGGTCGGCGACGATCGCCGAGCGGTGGCCGAACACCTCGAAGGAGACCGCGCCGCACAGGTACGTCCAGGCCGAGACGCCCGCGACCACGAGGTCGGCGGGCACCTCGGCGGGCAGCCGGTCGAGCAGCGGCTGCAGTGCCCGCCGCGCCTCCTCGGGCGCCGCGGGTGCCGGTCCCGGGCGGTAGCCGCCCACCGCCGCGGCCTGCGCGAACAGGGCACCGATCAGGAACGGCAGCCGGGTGCCGGGAGCGGTGGTGTCCTCCGGGGCGGAGTAGCCGGGGACGGGGGAGCCGTAGATCAGCGCGTACTCGTGCGGGTGGGCCACCGCCCAGTCGCGGACGGCGTGGCACAGGGCCGTCCAGCGCTCGGCCGGCTCCCGGTCCGCCGCTGCGGTGACGGCCGCGTCCGCCGCGTCGCCCAGGGCGTCGTAGCTGTCGGTGATGAGCGCGGTGAGCAGCGCGTCCCGCCCCGGGAAGTACCGGTAGAGCGCGGAGGCGGAGACCAGACCGATGTCCCGGGCCACCCCGCGCAGCGAGAGACCGTCCGGGCCGTGCTCGGCGAGCTGGCGGCGGGCCGCCTCCTTGATGTCCCGGGTGAACTCGATGCGGGCGCGCTCGCGGGCGGTGAGCGGCTTGGGGGCGGCGGGCATGGCCACCATCCTGGCAGCCGCCGAGAACGGTGGCAACGATCGAGCACGGCCCGTGCCGACGAGAACGGCGTGCATGAGCGAGAACGGTGTTCTTGACAGCGGCGGCCGCGTCCGCCAGGCTCGTGGTCGAGCGAGAACGGTGTTCTCGCGCACCGCGCCCCACCGCACCCCACCGCCCCACTGCGCACCGCACCGTCACCGTCCGCCCGACCCGTCCCTGGGGGAGTCCATCGTGAGCAAGCACCTGATCGTCGGCGCCGGCCCCGTCGGCACCGCAGCCGCCCGGCTGCTCGCCGACCGCGGCGAGGAGGTCACCGTGGTGACCCGCTCCGGCCGCACGGCCGCACCGCTGCCCGGCGTGCGCCACCTGCGCCTCGACGCCACCGACGCCGAGGCCCTGGGCGCGGCCGCCGCCGGTGCCGCCGTCCTCTACAACTGCGCCAACCCCGCCTACCACCGGTGGGCGACCGACTGGCCGCCGCTCGCCGCCGCACTGCTCGGCGCCGCCGAGAGCTCCGGAGCCGTCCTCGCCACGGTCGGCAACCTGTACGGCTACGGCGCCGTCGACGGGCCGATGACCGAGGACACCCCGCTGGCCCCCAACACCGTCAAGGGCGAGGTCCGGGCCAAGATGTGGCAGGACGCCGAGGCCCTGCACCGGGCCGGGCGGATCCGCGCCACCGAGGTCCGCGGCTCCGACTACGTCGGCCCCGGCGCGGAGAGCGTGCTCGGCGAGCGCGTGGTGCCCCGGGTGCTCGCCGGCCGCGGCGTCCAGGTGCTCGGCGACCCCGACACCGCGCACAGCTGGACGTATACCCTCGACGCCGCCCGGCTGCTGGTCGCCGTCGGCAGCGACGAACGCGCCTGGGGCCGGCCCTGGCACATCCCCAGCAACCCGCCGCGCACCCAGCGCGAGGCCGTCGCCGACCTCGCCCGCGCCGCCGGCCTGCCGCCGGTGCCGGTGAACCGGATCCCCGGCCCGGTGCTCGCCCTGCTCGGCCTGGTGAACCCCACCGTCCGGGCCGTCCGCGAGACCGCCTACCAGCTGGAACGGCCCTTCGTGATGGACTCCACCGCCGCCGAGCGGACCTTCGGCCTGGCGCCCACCCCCTGGCAGGAGGTGCTGACCGCGGTCGTCGAGGCCCACCGCGGTCCGCAGCCCGCGTGACCGGCCTCCCGGCGCCGGCGGAGTAGGGTCGGGCCGTGCTCCTGTGGATCAACGGCCCCTTCGGCGGCGGCAAGACGCAGACCGCGTACGAGCTCCGCCGCCGGCTGCCCGGCAGCGTCGTCTGCGACCCCGAACACCTCGGCTTCGGCCTGCACCGGATGCTGCCGCCCGCCCTGCGCGGCGACTTCCAGGACCTGGAGACGTGGCGCCGGGGTGTCTTCGAGGTCCTCGACCTGGTGCTCGACCGGCACCCCGGGCCCGTCCTCGTCCCGATGACCGTCGTCGACCCGCAGTACTTCCGGGAGACCGTCGGCCGGCTGCGCGACCGCGGCCACGACGTCCGGCACTTCGCCCTGCTCGCGGAGCGGGACACGGTGCTCCGCAGGCTGCGCGGCCGCGGCCTCGGCCACGCCCTGCGGGCCGCCGCGGGCAAGGACGCGCCTCTGCGCCGCGAGAGCTTCGCGGTGTCCAGGCTCGACCTGTGCCTGGAACGCCTGCGGGGCGAGGAGTTCGCCGAGCACCTGTGGACCGACCGGCTGACCGTCGCCCAGGTCGCGGACCGGATCGCCGCGTCGGCCGGGATCGCGCTCGCCCCCGACACCGGCGGCCCGCTGCGCGGCGCCCTCAGGCGGACCTGGACGAGCGTCCGGCACATCCGTTTCGACTGACGGTGCCTCGACTGACGGTGCCTCGACTGACGGTGCCTCGACTGACGGTGCCTCGGCTGACGGTACCTCTGCTGACGTCGCGTCGGCCGACAGCGGCGGCGGGATAGCCTGCACGTGATCACCGGTGGCCATCGGTGACCGGCAGGGCCCGCCGCGGCCTTCCGAACCCGAGAGGACTGCAGGATGCAGCTGCGCTGTGCCGTGCTCGACGACTTCCAGGGCGTCGCGACGACCGTCGCGGACTGGTCGCGGCTGGACGGCCGGGTCGAGGTCGTGAGCTTCCGCGAGCACTTCACCGACGAGGACGCGCTCGCCGCCGCGATCGCCGACTTCGACATCGTGGTGACCCTGCGCGAGCGGGTGGCCTTCCCCGGCACGCTGCTGCGCCGGCTGTCCGGGCTGCGGCTGCTGATCGCCTCCGGCATGCGGAACTCCGTCATCGACCGGGCGGCCGCCGCCGAACTCGGCATCACCGTCTGCGGCACGCAGAGCCTCTCCACCCCGCCGGTCGAACTCACCTGGGCACTGATCCTCGGACTCGCCCGCGGCCTGGTCGCCGAGTCGACCGCCCTGCGGCAGGGCGGCCCGTGGCAGAGCACCGTCGGCGCCGACCTGCACGGCCGCCGGCTCGGCCTGCTCGGCCTCGGCAAGATCGGCAGCCGGGTGGCGCAGGTCGGCCTGGCCTTCGGCATGGACGTCGTCGCCTGGAGCCCGAACCTCACCGCGGAACGGGCCGGCGAGGTCGGCGTCGCCCTCGCCCCGTCCAAGGAGGACCTGCTCGCGAGCAGTGACGTGGTCTCCGTCCACCTGGCCCTCGGCGAGCGGAGCCGCGGGCTGCTGGGCGCACCCGAACTCGCGCTGATGAAGCCCACCGCCTACCTGGTGAACACCTCCCGGGCCGCGATCGTCGACCAGGAGGCCCTGCTCGCCGCCCTGCACGACGGCCGGATCGCGGGTGCGGGCGTCGACGTCTTCGACATCGAGCCGCTGCCGGCGGACCACCCGATGCGCACCGCGCCCCGGCTGCTCGCCACCCCGCACCTCGGCTACGTCTCGCGCGGCAACTACGAGACGTACTACGGCCAGGCGGTGGAGGACATCGAGGCGTTCCTGGCCGGTTCGCCCGTCCGCCTGCTCGGCTGATGACCGCCACCGGCGCCGCCCACCGGACCCCGGCCCGTCGTCACGGGCTCGGGCGCTGCTGCGGAAGCTCCGCGTCCGTGCCCGTGGTCGTGTCCGTGCCCGCGGTCGTGTCTGCGGTGGTTGCGGCGTCCGCGCCGCCGGCGGGGTCGGCGGCCGCCTCGACGGCCTCCTCCGGGGCTGCCGCCATCGCCTCCTCCACCGAGTCGTAGACGGCGAGGACGGCCCGGCGGCCGGTCTCGTCCAGGACGCGGCTGACGGCGGGGCTGGCCGCCGACAGGCGGAGCCGGACACCGGCGGCCCGGGCGTCCTCGCCGAACCGCAGCAGGTAGTCCATGGCGGCGGAGTCGCACACCAGGACGCGGGCGAGGTCGAGCACCAGCAGCCGCCGACCGGTCCGGAGGGCCAGGTCGAGGCCCTGTCCGGCCTGGAGCAGGCTGGCTTCGGTGAGGGTGCCGGTCACCCGGCACAGCGCGCCGTCGTCGCCGACGGCGTCGCACACCATCTCCAGAGCGGCCGGATCCCTGAGCGGCCCGCCGCGCAGGTCGTCGGTCATGCGTTCCGCACCTCCCTGCGGCTGCCGGACGGACGCGGGCGCCGTCGCGCCTACCCGCCCCCGCCCGGTTCGGACAGTGAGCAGGGAAAACTACGCGATCGACCCGCTTCCCGTCACATCCAGGCGGTCCGGCGCCGCATCGGCGGCCGGTCCAGCACCTCGACGTGGACGATCCGGTCGTCGACCACGTCGAGGACGAGCAGGCCCGCGTCGGCGAGCAGCGGCACGGTGCGGTGGCCCGACCCGTACGGCTGGCCCGGCGGGTGTTCGGAGGTGCGGATGCTCTGGCAGGACGCCTCGCCGCAGCCGCACTCCGCCACCAGCCGCAGCGCCGGGATGCCCGCGGCCAGCCGGTGCTCGCCCTCCTCCAGCAGGAGGGCGGTCAGTTCGTCGGCGAGGTCCGGGAGGACGTCGCGGACCAGCGGGCGGGTCCGATCCATGGCGGGAGAGTAGTGGGCGCGGCCGCCCATTGCCAGATGGGAACATGTGTTCGATGATGAAGGGGTGGTCGCCGATGTCCCGTTCTCGCGTGCGGCCCGGCCGCCGACCGTGCCGGGGGGCGTGGTGTTCGCCCCGCAGGCACTGATGAACGGACCGGTCCGTGCCGGGACGTCGCACCGCGCTGGCGCTGGGGGCAGATCCGGCTCGGCGGCGGCTGGCGGCCCGCCGAGCTCACCACCTGGCGCCGGCACCGCGGCAGCACCGCCTGGGTCGCCCGTCGGGGGTGCTCAGACCGGCACGAGGCCGTTGCGGCGGAGCCAGGCGTCGAGTCGGGCGTCGGCTGCTGCGGTTTTCTCGCCACGGGCGGCCAGGCCCTCGGCAATGGTCGCGCCCGGGCAGGAGACGGTGTAGTCGCATGCGGTGGTGCCCAGACCGCTCATGGCATAGGTGGTGAGGGGATGGGCGGTCTTGCCGCGAAGGTCGAGGGCTTCGGTGAACGTTGTCATGATCATGGGGGCGTGGACGTCCCGGATGGGGCTGGCCAGCAGTACCGTCGTGTAGCGGGTGAGGTCGGGCAGTGGGCCGGCGAGGGCGGGGCGGGCGTTGCTGTCCTGCTCGCGGACGTTGCGGCGCACGGTCTCGTCGTAGCTGTCGGGGTAGGGGTCGGCGGCTTCGACGCGGTGGACGTCGCAGCCGGTGCGCTCCGCGATCCTGCGGGCGAGGAGTTCGGTGTTCCCGACGGCCAGAGTGGTGCGCCCGCCGTTGAAGTAGTTCTCGCCGGGCCGGGAGAAGTAGGTGAGCAGCACGGTGACCGCCTTCGCAGGGCCGGTCCCGGTGCGCGGTGTCGGGCTGGTTGCCGGGGCGGTGCGGGCGGCCGAGCAGGCGGTCGGATGGGTGCCGGTGATGACGGCGGCTCCTGTCGGCAGGGCCGCACGCAGGAGGGTACGCCGGCCTGGCGGGGCGGTCGGGGGCTGGGACGCGGTCACGGTGGGCTGCTCCAGGGCGGTTCGGGTCCGGGTCCGGGCGGGCGCCCCGGCACGGGGTGGTGCCGGGGCGCCCGGGGCCGGGTGGTGGCGGGGGTCAGCTGCCCAGGCGGCGCTTGCTGAGCCAGGCGACCATCTCGGGGTCGTGGTGGTCGAAGAACAGGGTCTTGCCGGTGTCGAGGGCGGCGATCTGCTTCATCTGCCCGTCGGTGAGGGCGAAGTCGAAGACGTCGATGTTCTGTGCCATCCGGCCGGGGTTGACGGACTTGGGGATCGTGACGATGTCGCGCTGGATCAGCCAGCGCAGCACGACCTGGGCAACCGATCTGCCGTGCGCCTCGCCGATCTCGCTGAGGACGGGGTGGGTGAACAGGTCGTTCTTGCCTTCGGCGAAGCCGCCCCACGCCTGGTGCTGCACACCGTGACCGCGCATCAGGGCGTGGTCGGGGCCGCGCTGGAAGAAGGGGTGGGTCTCGATCTGGTTGACGGCCGGGGTGATCTCGTTGTTGAGGATCAGGTCCAGCAGCCGGTCGGGGTAGAAGTTGGCGACGCCGATCGCCCGCGTCAGACCCTCGCGGTTCGCGGCCTCCATGGCGCGCCACTGGCCGTAGACGTCGCCGTAGGGCTGGTGCATCAAGTACAGGTCGACGTGGTCCAGGCCGAGCTTGGCCAGGGAGGTCTCGAGGGCGCGGCGGGTGTTGTCCTGGGCGGGGGCGTCCTGGACCCACAGTTTGGTGGTGACGAACAGGTCCTCGCGGGGGATGCCGCTGTTCTTGATGGCGTGGCCGACGGCTTCCTCGTTGCCGTAGGCGGCGGCGGTGTCCAGCAGGCGGTAGCCGGCCTCAAGAGCCTGAGTGACGGCGCGCTCGGTCTGGTCGGCGGGAATCCGGTAGACGCCGAAGCCGAGGATCGGCATCGTGACGCCGTTTTTCAGGGTGACGTGCTGCACGGTGTTCTTCCTTGCTGCTCGGGTGCGCGGCGGGAGTTGCCGGCCGTGTGGGGTCAGGGGGTGAGGAGGGCTTTCAGGACGCGGCGGTCGGCCATGGCCCGGTAGGCGTCGGGGGCCTGCTCCATCGGGAGGGTGCGGTCGAAGACACGGCCGGGCCGGATCGTGCCGTCCAGGACGTCGGGCAGAACGGCGTCGATGTAGTGGCGGGCGGGGTCGACGCCGCCGGTCAGCGTGATGTTCCGCATGATCATTTCCATGCCGATCGGGCCGTCGGTGTAGGAGGGGACGCCGACCCGGCTGATCACGCCGCCGTCGCGCACCGCGCTGAAGGAGGTGGTGAGGGTCTGCATCGAGCCGACGCACTCCAGGACGGCGTCGGCGCCGCGCCCGGCGGTCAGCTTCCGGACCTGTTCCGCGCCTTCGTCGCCGGTGGCGAGGACGACGTCGGTGGCGCCGAACTCCACGCCGAGGTCGGTGCGGTCGGTGTGGCGGCCCATCAGGATCACCTGCTCGGCGCCCAGGCGCTTGGCGGCCAGGACCGCGCACAGGCCGACCGCGCCGTCCCCGACCACGGCGACGCTGCTGCCGGGGCGTACCCGGGCGGTGACGGCGGCGTGGTGGCCGGTGCAGAACACGTCGGTCAGCGTCAGCAGGGAGGGCGGCAGCGCCTCGTCGACGGCGGCGGGGATCTTCACCAGGGTGCCGTCGGCCTGCGGGACGCGCACGGCCTCGCCCTGGCCGCCGTCGATCAGCGCGTAGGTGAGCGCGCCCAGCGCCGCCACCGCACTGGCCTGACCGGTCACGTCGAACGGCACCGCCCGCCGCGGGGAGGAGGGGACGCGGCTCAGCAGCACCAGCGCCACCAGGCCGACGGGCAGGTTGATGAAGAAGATCCACCGCCAGTCCCACCCGGCCAGCGCCCCGCCCACCAGCGGGCCCGCGGCCGAGCCCACCGACCCGCCCACCGCCCAGAGCGCCAGCGCCCGGGTCCGCCGGTCGACGTCGGGGAACGCCGCGCGGATCAGCGCCAGCGTCGCCGGCATCATGACCGCCGCCCCCGTGCCCTGCACCAGTCGTGCACCCACCAGCACCCCCAGCGTCGGCGCGAGGGCGCAGGCCGCCGACGCCGCCAGGAACAGCACCAGCCCCAGGCCGAACGCCCGCTTCGCGCCGATCCGGTCCGAGACCGACCCGGACGACAGCAGCAGCGCCGCCAGCATCAGGGTGTAGCCGTCCACCACCCACTGCAGCCCGCCGATCCCGCCGCCCAGGTCGTTGCCGATCGCGGGCAGCGCGACGCTGACGATCAGCGCGTCCAGCGTGATCACGAAGAACCCCAGCAGCGCCGCCCCCAGCGCGAACCCGGCACCCTCCACCGGCACCGCGGCGGTGCCGGACGGGACGGGGCGGTCCGTGGCGGGAAGTGCGGCGGGCATCGGGGGGCCTCCAGGAGCGGGACGGTCGGTCATGCCCTCCAGAAAACCGCGCCCCGCACCCCGGCGGGGCACTCAAGCAGACCCTGACAAGGACCCCCACGCCCGTGCCCCCGCGAACGGTCCGGCCGTAGTGTCGAAGGCATGGACCGACGCACCGAGATCCGCGACTTCCTCACCACCCGCCGGGCCCGCGTCACCCCCGAGCAGGCCGGCCTCACCCTCTCCCCGCTCTCCGGCACCCGCCGCGTCCCCGGCCTGCGCCGCGAGGAGGTCGCCCAACTCGCCGGCGTCAGCGTCCCCTACTACACCCGACTCGAACGAGGCGACGCCCGCGGCGCCACCGACGCCGTCCTCGACACCGTCGCCCGCGTCCTGCTGCTGGACGACGCGGAGCGCGCCCACCTCTTCGACCTCGTCCGCGCCGCCAACGCCAACGCCACCGGCCCGGCAGGACCGGGCCGCCCCGCCCGCCAACCCGTCCGCCCCGGCCTGCGCAACCTCGTCGAGACGATCAGCGGCGTCCCCGCCTACATCCGCAACGCCCGCCTCGACCTCCTGGCTGGCAACACCCTCGCCCGCGCCCTCTTCGCGCCGGTCTTCGACAGCCCCGCCCGCCCCGCGAACGCCGCTCGCTTCACCTTCCTCGACCCCGCCGCCCCCGCGTTCTACCCCGACTGGGAGAGCGTCGCCGACCAGAACGTCGCCACCCTGCGCGCCGAAGTCGGACGCAACCCCTACGACAAGGCGCTCTCCGACCTGATCGGCGAACTCTCCACCCGCGGCGGCGACGCCTTCCGCCAGCGCTGGGCCCGCCACGACGTCCGCCACCACCGCGCCGGAGCCAAGCGCATCCACCACCCCCTCGCCGGCGACCTCACCTTCACCTATGAGACCGCCCAACTCGCCGCCGACGACGGCCTCTACCTCATCCTCTGCGCCGTTCCGCCCGGCAGCCGCGACGCCGAAACCCTCGACCTCCTCGCCAGCTGGAACAGCCCCCGACCCGCAAACGGGCCATCAACACGCAGAACTTGACAGGGAAGTTTTACGACCCGTCCGCACTGCAGCCGGCGCCGGAGCCCGCCGCACCCTGGCCCGGCGGCGCGCCCCGGCCGTCCGGCCGGCTCTGAAGGCCCCGGCGGTGCCCCGGCCGTGAAGGCCCCGGCCGGTCAGGACACCGCGCGAAGCCCGTGGCCGGCCTTCTCCACCGCGGCCTGCAGCTCGTCGCGGTTCATCGCCGAGCGGTGCGGGATGCCGAGCTCCGTGGCCCGCTTGTAGAGCTCGGGCTTGGTCAGCTTCGACAGGTCCTCCGCCGCCTTCGACGAACCGACCCGCTTCTTCTCCGGCGCCGCACCGCCGCGGTCCGCCGCCGCCGAGGTGCTCTTCTTGCCGCCCGCGGCCTTCGGCGTCCGCCCGGCCTTCGCCTGCGGGGCGGACCCGGTCGCCTCCGCGGCCCCGCCCGAGCCGCGCTTCGCGGACCCGCCGCGGGCGTCGTCCAGGCTCCGCCGCAGGACGTCCATCAGGTCCACGACGTTGGTGGCCTCGGCCGGCGGGCCCTCGGAGAGCACCGTCTCCCGGCCGGCCTGCTTGTCCTCGATGAGGTGGCGGACCTGCTCCTCGAAGGTGTCCCGGTACTCCTCCGGGTCCCAGTCGACGGCCAGCGTGTCGATCAGCTGCTCCGCCGTCCGCAGCTCGGCGCCGCTGAACTCCTCCCGGCCGTCCGGCAGGTCGTCGATCTCCCGGCGCGGGTCCCGCACCTCGTCGGCGAAGTGCATGGTGTGGAGTTCCAGCAGGCCGTTCTCCGAGCGGACGGCCGTCAGGTACTCCTTGCCGCGCATGGAGAACATCGCCAGCCCGGCCCGGTTCGACCGCTCCAGGGCCTTGGTCAGCAGGGCGTAGACCTTGCCGTACTCCTTGCCCTTCGGGCCCAGGTAGTACGTCTTGTCGAAGTAGATCGGCTCGATCTCGCCGAGGTCGACGAAGCCGGAGACGTCGATCGTCCGCGACCGGCCGGGCGAGATCTGCTCCAGTTCCTCCGGCTCCACGACGACGTACTCGCCGTCGCCGACCTCGTAGCCCTTCACGATGTCGCCGAAGGCGACCTCCTCGCCGGTGCGCTCGTTGACCCGGCGGTTGCGCACCCGGTCCGAGGTGCCGCGTTCGAGCTGGTGGAAGCGGACGGTGTGGTTGTCCGTCGCCGTGTACAGCGCCACCGGCACGGTCACGAGGCCGAACGTCAGGACACCCGTCCACACTGGCCTGGCCATCGCCGCTCCTCTCAGCGAGCGCCGCGCACCCCTCCCGGACGGGTTCGCCGGCCGCGTCCTGCGGCGGTCTCGGACGGTCGCCCGCCCGGCGGCGCACGGGTTCACACCGGCTTCCAGGGTACGGACGGAAGGCCCCCGCGGCTCGGCGGCAACGGCCCCGACCAGTGTCTTTCGCGGCCGGGGAAGGGATCCGGCCCGTCGGTCGGCCGTCGGTCGGCGGTCGGTCGGTCGGCCGCTGCTCAGTCGTCGGCCGGCTCCGCCAGCCGGGTGCGGGCCCGTTCGGCCCGGGTGCGGGCGTCGGCGCGGCGGTCGGCGGCGTCGGAGGCCTCCCGCCGGACCTCGGCCAGGGCACGGCCGGCCTGCTGCGAGTGGGCCTCCGCTGCGGACAGCTCCGCCTCGGCGGTGCGCAGTGCCGCGCGGGCCTGCTCGGTACGGTCGGCGGCCTTCCGTTCGGCGGCGGCGGGGCGGTCGGCCGCCCGGGCCAGCCGGGCCTGCTCGCGTCCGGCGGCCCGTTCCTCCCGCTCGGCCGCCGCGAGGGCGCGTTCCGCCTCCGCGCGTCGCCGGGCCTCCTGCTCCGCCGCACGGTCGGGTTCCGGGGCCTTCCGGCCGCCATGGCCGGGGCCGGTGGTCTTCGGCCGTTCAGCTTTCGGCCGTTCAGCCTTCGGCCGGGCGGCTTTCGGCCGGGGTTCCGTGGCGGGCTCCGCGGCCGGCTCCGCCGTCGGCTCACCCCACCCGGCGGGCAGCTCGCCGGTCGGCAGGGTGCCGCCCTCCTCCAGCGGGCCGGTCAGCCGGCCCGCGGCGAAGGCGTCGGCGGCGGCCTCGCCCGCCAGCGCGGTCCGCAGCGACTGCTCGACCTCCCGCAAGGGCACTTCGCCGAGCGGTTCACCGGCCTCGGCGGCGCCGTCCCTGACCTGCGCGGTGAGCGCCGCGACCAGCCGGCGGCGCTCGGCCGACAGCTCGCGCAGGGCGGGCCCGGCGAGTTCGGCCTGCGCGCGGCGCAGCGAGCCGCCCAGGTCGAGCAGGGCGCGGGTCTCCTCGGGGCGGGTGTGCACCAGCAGGTTGACCGCCCAGGCGCTGCGGGTGGGCCGGCGCAGGGCGGCGATCCGGGTGGCGAGCGCCCGGTCGCCGGCCCGCCTGGCCTCGGCGGCGGGCCCCCCCCCGGCCCCCGCGGGGGCCGGC
>NZ_BAAALD010000040.1:0-32837 GCF_039528095.1 Kitasatospora arboriphila | reverse complement strand
GAACGCCATGGCTACCACCCGACTTGTCCGGCCGGCGGACGGCCGGCCGAACCACAGGGAGGCTGCGCCGTGGAGGGCTTCGCCACGGTCGCCGACCGGCTGAACACGCCGTGCGGGCCGCGGTGAAGCCGGCCGGGGACAGCGTGTACAGCCGGACGGCGACCGGAACGAAGCCCTCCACGGCGCAGCCTCCCTGTGGTTCGGCCGGCCGTCCGCCGGCCGTCGCACCTCGATTCGCTCACCGCCGGGCCGCCGCCGCCCGCCGGGGCGGGAGCGCCCGCCCGCGTCCGGGCGGATCGGACAGTCCAGACTGTGCAGCATGGCTGGACAGTTCAGCCTGAAGGTTCTACGGTGGGAGACATGGAAGAGCCCGCCACCGCCGCCGTCACCGCCTCCGCCGTCCGCGCGGCGCGGGAGCTCCGCGTGGTCTTCAGCCGACTGCGCCGCCGCCTCAAGGAGACGTACGACACGGACGGGCTCACCCCCACCCAGACCTCCGTGCTCAGCCGGCTCAGCAAGGACGGCCCGGCCTCCGCCAGCGACCTGGCCGCCGCCGAGCGCGTCCGGCCGCAGTCGATGGCCGCCACCCTCGCCGTCCTCGACGAGCGGGGCCTGGTGCTGCGCCGTCCCGACCCCGGCGACGGCCGCCGCCAACTGGTCTCGCTGAGCGACCCCGGCCTGGCCTTCCTGGAGGACTGCCGGCGCGCCGGCGAGGAGTGGCTCGCCCGCTCCCTGCAGGCGCACTTCACCGAGCAGGAGCGGCAGACCGTCGTCGAGGCGCTGGCCCTGCTGGACAGGCTGTCCGACGCATGAACCTCCGCGCCGTGCGCTCCGCCCCGCGCCCCCGGCGCGGGGGCGCGCCCGAGGACGCCTTCGACCGGCGGCTGCTCGCGCCGATGATGCTCGGCGCGATCCTCAACCCGGTGAACTCGGCGATCCTCGCCGTCTCCCTGGTGCCGATCGGCGCCGCCGTCGGCGCCCCGCCCGCCGCCACCGCCTGGCTGGTCTCCGCGCTCTACCTCGCCACCGCGATCGGCCAGCCGGTGGTCGGCCGGCTCATCGACCTGCACGGCCCGCGCCGGCTCTTCCTGGCCGGCACCGCACTGACCGGCGTCGCCGGCCTGGTCGGCATGCTCGCCCCGAACCTCGGCGTGCTGATCGCCGCCCGGGTGCTGCTCGGCTTCGGCACCTGCGCCGGCTACCCGGCCGCCATGTACCTCGTCCGCAGCGAGGCCGACCGCACCGGCCGGGACAGCCCCGCCGCCGTCCTGACCGCCCTCGCCGTCACCACCCAGACCGTCGCCGTCATCGGCCCCTCGCTCGGCGGCCTGCTGATCGGCCTCGGCGGCTGGCGCACCACCCTCGCCGTCAACATCCCGCTCGCCCTCGCCGGGCTGTACCTCGGTGCCCGACGGCTGCCCCGCACCGCCCCGCCGCGGCGCACCCGCGGCAGCCTCGCCACCACCCTGGACCTCGCCGGGATGGCGCTCTTCGCCGCCGCGCTCGTCCCGCTGCTGCTCTTCCTGATGCACCCCTCGGCCGCGGACTGGTACCTGCCCGCCACCGCCGTCCTCGCGGCAGCCTGCTTCGCCCGCCGGGAGCGCCGCGCCGCCGACCCGTTCATCGACCTGCGGGTGCTCGGCGGAAACCTGCCGCTGATCGCCACCTACATCCGCGCCCTGCTCGCGTACACCGTCGCCTACGCCTTCCTCTACGGCTGCACCCAGTGGATGCAGGAGGGCCGCGGACTCACCGCCCCGCAGGCCGGACTCGTCCAACTCCCGCTCTTCGGCACGGCGATCGTCGTCTCCGCGGTCACCGGCCGGCGGCGGCAGATCCGCGGCAAACTCCTCGCCGGCGCCCTCGGCCAGATCGCGGCCTGCACCCTCGTCCTGCTGCTCGGCCCGCACTCCCCGATCTGGCTGCTGCTCGTGGTCGCGCTCGCCTTCGGCATCCCGCAGGGCCTCAACGGACTCGCCCTGCAGAGCGCCGTCTACCACCAGGCGCACCCCGCGCGGATCGGCTCCTCGGCCGGACTGCTGCGCACCTTCAGCTACCTCGGCGCGATCGTCGCCGCCGCGGCCATCGGCGCCTTCCTCGGCCACGGCGCCGACACCGCCGGCCTGCACCAACTGGCCTGGTTCATGCTCGCCGCCGCCGTCCTCCACCTGCTCGTCACCGTCGCCGACCGCTCACTGCGACAGGTCGGCGCCCCGCAGCAGGACACCCCCGCCCCACCCGCAGCGGCCGCCACCCACCGCGGCCCGTAGCCGCCGCCCCGCACGCCCGTACGGAAGGAAACGCCGCCATGACCGGCACCGCCCTGCTCGTGATGGACATCCAGGTCGGCATCGTGAGCCGCATCGACGAACCCGACTACCTGCCCCGGCTCGCGCGCGCCGTCGAGGCCGCCCGGGCCGCCGGCGTCCCGGTCGTGTACGTCGTCCTCGGCTTCCGGCCCGGCCATCCCGAGATCTCCGCGCGCAACAAGAGCTTCGGCGCGCTGCGGCCCGGCGCGTTCACCCCCGAGGACCCCGGTGCCGCCGTCCACCCCGACCTGGCGCCCCGCGAGGGCGACACCGTGGTCACCAAGAAGCGGATCAGCGCCTTCGCGGGCAGCGACCTCGACCTCGTCCTGCGCGGCTCCGGGATCGAGCACCTCGTCCTCACCGGCATCGCGACCAGCGGCGTCGTGCTGTCCACCGTCCGGCAGGCCGCCGACCTCGACTACCGCCTCACCGTCCTCTCCGACGGCTGCGCCGACGCCGACCCCGAGGTCCACCGCGTCCTCACCGGCAAGGTGTTCCCCCGTCAGGCCGAGGTCACCACCGGCGAGGAGTGGCTGACCACGCTGAAATGAGCTGAAATGAACGGCGATCGCGCCGCAGTCGCACTCTGCTAGATTTCGATCATGGACACCGGGGCGGGCGGACGCGAGCTGTACGAGGGCCTGACGGAGGGTGCCGGGCCGGGTGCCCACCGGGAGGTCGCCCTCCCGTGGCTGGCGGAGACGGGCCGCGCGTACCGCGAACGGCTGCACACCGCGGCCGCGTGCAGCGGCTGGTGGCAGGACCGCCGCACCGACGAGCGGGTCGGCGTGCTGCACATGGAGCTGTACGCGCTCGGCCGGGTGAACGACGTCCTGCTGCTCGCCCGGCAGACGCCCGCCGGCCCGTGGGACCCGGGCGTCGAGGGGCTCGCGTTCTCCGACGAGGAGTACCTCGGGCTCTTCACCGGCCTCGGCATGACCCCGTTCCACGGGGGCGGCTTCGACCCCTTCCTGCACGAGATCGTCGAGGTCGAGCAGGCCGACGACCCGGCGGCGCCGATCGAGGTCACCGAGGTGCTATGGCCCGGCCTGATGCTCGGCGAACTGCTGTTCTCCCGGGCGGGCGTCCGCGTCCGGGCCGGCGCCGCGCACGCCCAGCACGGCGTCGCGGACCGCTCGCCGCTGTACTGGACCTTCCGCCGCCGCCACCGGCGGACGGTCGACCTCTCCCAGGGCTGGGGCGGCAACTCGCAGTGGTCGACGGACCTGCGGCTCGACTACCGCACCCCGTCCGGCGACCACCTGAACGTCGACGGCGACCGCCCCGTCGACGGCAGTCCCGTGCTGGCGCTCGACCACCCGGAGAACCTGAGCCCCCGGGAACGGCTGCTGACCCCCCGGGAGCGGCGCGACCTGCTGCGCCACCGCTGCCTGCTGCGGACGCCCGAGGCCGTCGCCGAACTCGACCGGGCCGCGCCGTGGGACCGCGAGTTCATCCCCTTCGACTGGCGGCTCCCCGCCGCCGAAGAGTGACCCGGGGCCGCGCCGCGAAAACGCCTTGCCGTCCACCCCGGGCGGCCCCCTACCATCGGCGCGCTCCGCCCGACAGCTACCCGAAGGGTGCCGATGGCCCTCGAGATCGACCTGCCGCTCACCTCCGACGCCGAGGCCGACGCCGAGGCGGCCGGTCTGGCCGCCGAGGTCACCGACCTGGGCACCGAGCGGTTCCTGCACGCGGTGCTCGCCCGCCCCGCCCGGATCCACCACCGCAGCACCGAGCGACTGATCGGCCTGCCCACCGGCGTCCCGGCGGTGGCCGAGCCCTCCTCCAGCCTGCTGCTGCGCGCCCTCCACCTGTGCTTCGCCGCCCACCTGCCGCTCAGCCTCTCGCCCGACGTGCTCTGGTACACGGTCGTCCACGAGAGCGCCGTCCACGTCCGGTTGAACGCCGACCGCTACGCGCACCTGTTCACCGACACCCCCGGGTACACCCGCACGATCGTGGTCCGCGACGACGCGGCCCCCGCCGACTGGGAGCGCTCGATCCGCCGCGTCCGCGAGCCGCTGCACCGGAACCTCGGCGAGGCCACCACCGAGCTCTTCCTGCCCCCGTTCTCCACCACCACGCCGACGGACACCGCCGCGGCCCTGGTGGCGCTGATGGACGTGGTCAGCCCGTACTACCGGTTCCGCTGGGTGACCATGTGCGGCATCCCGCGCGTCCGGCTGGAGGGCACGCCCGAGGACTGGCAACTGCTCGCCGACCGCACCCGCGCGCTGGGGGAGCGGCTCACCGGGCTGCGTCCCTGGCTGGCCGGGCTGCTCCCGGTGCTGGACGAGATCGCCGCCACGGCCGCCGGCCGGCGGACCGACGAGCAGTTCTGGCGGTCCCTCTACTCGTGGGAGTCCGCCTCGGGCGGCGACACCGTCACCGGGTGGATCACCGCCTTCCTCGCCCACCGCTACACCGACGACGGCCCCGTGCCCAAGGAGGCCTTCGGACGGACGGAGACCGACGCGGCGGACCTGCCCGCCCACGTCTCCCGGGTGCCGTTCCGCTGGGAGACCCCCCTCGGCACCTGCGACATGGCCTTCCTCGGCGGTGTCCTCGGCATCGAACGCGACGGCGAGTGGGTCCGGCCCCGGCTGGGCGTCGCCGTCGCCGAACTCCTCGCCGCACGCACCGAGGAGGACCTGCCACTGCCCGAGGAGTGGACGCTCGCGGACGTCCGGCGCCTCACCGGCTGCCCGGACGCCCGCGTCCTCGACCCCCTCGGCCGGGTCACCGTGCGCGGCACACCGATCACCGCCGACCTCGCGATCGAGTGGGACGGCCTCTGCGCGGTCCGCGACGCCGACGGCGGCTGGCACCTGGGCGACCTGGTCTCCGCGGCCAACGACGTCTCCTGCTGGCGCAGCACCGGGCCCGACCTCGCCGACGCCCTGCGCCTGGCCTGACCGTCAGGCGTCCGCCGTGCCCTCGCCGTCGGGCCGGAAGAACCGGACCAGCCGGGCCGCGCCGTCCTCGGACATCAGCATCGCCGTGATCCGCTCCGACTCCCGGGCCGCCACGGCGCTGCGTTCGAACATGGCGGTCTCGTAGCGGCGGACGGCCCCGGCGGGGTCGTCCGGTGCGGCGGCGATCTCCCGGGCGAGTTCGGCGGCGTCCAGCATCGCGGTGTTGGCGCCGAGGCCGACCGGGGGCATCAGATGGGCGGCGTCGCCGAGCAGGGTCACGCCGGGCACGGAGGGCCAGGTCAGCCCCACGGGCAGTGCGGTGAGCGGACGCGGGACGAACGGCTCGTCGCACGCCTCGATCAGCGCCCGGAACTGCGGCGCCCAGTCGGCGAACAGGCCCGTCAGGGCGTGGCGCGCGGCGTCCCGGTCGGCGAAGGGGACGCCGCAGGTGGCGAGCCAGTCCTCGGGCGTGTGGAAGGAGAGGAAGACGCGGATCCGCCCCCCGCCCTGCCGCTGGGCGGCGAGCGAACGACCCGGGCCCAGCGCCCAGTAGTTGCCGCGGCCGACCAGCGCCGACAGCTCGGGGTGGCTGCGGTCGGCGGCGGAGATGCCGCTCTCCACGGTGTTGCTGCCGAGGTGGGCCGGCCGGGCGGCGGTGACCAGCGGGCGGGCACGGGAGTGGGCGCCGTCCGCGCCGACCAGCAGGTCGCAGTCGTCCGTCGCACCGCCCTCGAAGTGCAGCCGCCGTCCGCCCTCCGGCCGGCGGGTGGCGTGCCGGAAGGTCCGGCCCCAGCGGACGGTGCCGGCGGGCAGCGAATCCAGCAGCAGGTCCCGCAGGTCGGCGCGGTCGATCTCGGGCCGGTCCATCGGGGCGTCGTCCGGGGTGTCCTCCTGCAGCAGCAGGGTGCCGGTGTGGTCGAGCAGGCGCAGGTCCTGGCCCTCGCGGCGGGCGGCGCGCAGGAAGGCGGCCTCCAACCCGGCCTCGCGCAGCGCCCGCTGCCCGCTCTCCCGGTGCAGGTCGAGCGTGCCGCCCTGGGCACGGGCGGTGCGGTCGCGGTCGCGTTCGTGCACCACGGCCCCGATCCCGTGCAGGTGCAGGATCCGGGCGAGCGTCAGGCCGCCCGGCCCGGCCCCGACCACGGCGATCCGCGGGCTGCGGGTGTCGGTCTCCACGGTGTCCCCCTCCTTCGCTGCGCGCGGTCGGGACGGTCGACGACTACCTCGTCGGCGCGCTGCGCCGGGAGACCGCCGAACTGCGCGCCGAGCGGGACACCGGCCTGGACAAGGACGCCTGGCGGCGCTCGGAAGGCCCCTACCTCTCCCGGATGCTCGTCACCGGCAACTACCCGGCGCTGGCCGCCGCCGTCCGGTACGGCACCCACACCGACCCCGCCACCGCCTTCGAGGCCGGACTCGACGTCGTCCTCGACGGCATCGCCGCCGGACTCGCGCCCGGTGGCTGACCGGGCCCGGCCCGGGGGCGTGCCGCAGCACGGCGCTGTCGGTGGCGGCTGCGATCCTGCCGTCATGGACGAGCACCTGATGCGCGGGCGGGTCTACGGCGCCGACTACGACGATCCCGATCCCGGGCCGCAGCCCGGGCACGCCTACCGCGAACTGGTCGCCGGGCCGCTCGACGGACTGCTGCTCGACGTGACCGGCTGGAGCGAGGCCCAACTCGCCGAGGGGGCCGCGCTGCCCACCGAGATCGGCTCCCACGGCCCGGGCGGCCGCGCCCAGTACGCGCCCCGCACCGGCGACCCCCGGCACTGGGACTGGCGCGGCGACACCCCGCCCTGAGCCCGGCCGTCAGCCGGCCCGGGTCAGCACCGCGGGCACCGGCCCGCCCGGCCGCACCACCATCCCGAAGGACGGCTCCGGGGCGGGCCCGACCGGCACGGCCTCGAACGCCGGCAGCAGCAGCTCCAGCAGCGCGACCGTCTCCCGCAGCGCGAACTGCAGACCCAGGCAGGCCCGCGCGCCGATGCCGAACGGCAGGTAGGCACCCGGATCGGCCGGCCGCCGCCCGGGCGCGGTGAACCGCCGCGGATCGAACACCTCCGGCTCCGGCCACAGTTCCGGGTCGCGGTGCACCAGGTACGGGCAGACCAGCACCTCGCTGCCGGCCTCGATCCGGAAACCCGTCAGCAGGTCCTCCGCCGCGGCGTGCCGGGGCAGCAGCCAGGCCGACGGGTAGAGCCGCAGCGTCTCGCTGACCAGCGCCCGGAGCGCCGCGCGGCGCTCCTCGGAACCGGCCGGCCCGGCCGCCAGCGCCCGGGCGCGGGCCGAGGGGTCCTCGGCGAGGAACAGGTACAGCCAGGTCAGCGTGGTCGCGGTGGTCTCGTGCCCGGCCACCATCAGGGTCACGAACTCGTCCCGGATCAACCGGTCGGTGTACTCCGGGCGGTCCTGCGCCGCCGACAGCAGCACGTGCAGCAGGCCCGGCCCGTGCGGGCCGGGCGGCGCCGACCGGGCCGCCTCGATCGCGCCGTGCACCACCGCGTCGATCCGCGCCAGCTCCCCGGCCACCGCCGACCGGGCGTCCTCCGCGTTGGACGGGAGCACCGGCAGGACGGCCACCACGGCCTCCAGCGCGGTGAGTTCGGCCACCGTCCGGTCCTCCAGCGGATGGCCGGTCAGCGAACGCCAGATGGTGTCCAGCGCGAACCGGTGCATCTCCTCGCGCAGGTCCACCGTGCGGCCCGCGTCGGCGTGTTCGGCCCACCGGGCGGCGGTGTGCTGTGCGGCGGCGGCGATCCGCTGCTCCCAGCGGCGCATCCCGGCGCCGGTGAACTGGCTCTGCAGCAGCCGCCGTTGCGCCCGCCAGGCCTCGCCGGAGGCGGAGAGCACGCCGTCGCCGAGCAGGATCCGGCCGCGGTGCGAGCGCTTCACGTAGCGGTCCGGATTGCGGCCCAGCACATGCTGGACGGCCTCCGGGCCGGTGACCAGCACGGTCGGCCGCCCGTCCAGCCGGACACCCGCCACCGGGCCCAACCGGCCCACCCGGCGGAGCAGTTCGGGCATTCCCCGGCCCGCCGCACGCCACCGCTCCACCTCGGCGGGCGACAGCTCGGGCACGGCGACCCCCGTGACGGGAGGGGTCGGGGGGATCTGCGTGGCCACGGGCTTCTCCTGCTCGGATCGCCGCCCCCGGGGCAGCTCGGACCTGCCGACGCTGCGTATGCTACCGAACGCGAAGCGTCGCCGAGTCGCCTTCGGGAAGTACGTCCCCGCGCGGCCCGGTGCGTCGATCAGGCCACGGTGTCCACGCTCGCCGCGGTCATCGCGGCACTTGCGCCGGCGCCGACCGGACGTCCCGACGCACCGTCAGGACCGCTTGCCGGGCCTGCCCCCGGGCCTGCCCCCGAGCCCGAGCCCGCCTCCAGGCCGGCCTCCAGCTCGGCGAGGGCGAGCCGGACGGCGGCGATCCGCTCGCGCAGCTCCTCGGCCCCCGCCGGGCCGCCCTGCTGTCCGGCACGCGGTGCGTCCCGCCGGCCGGCCTCCCGCCCGGCGGCCTCCTCGGCCTCCAGGGCGCGGGCCTCGTCCAGGGAGTTGAGCACCACGCCGATCAGCACGTTCACCAGCACGAACGAGGCCAGCAGCACGTAGGAGGCGTAGAAGAGGATGCTCAGGCGGGAGATCTCCAGCCCCGCGTGCACCGCCTCGCCGAGCCCGTCGAGGGTCATCAGCAGGAAGAGCGTGAGCAGCGCCCGGCCGATCGAGCCGTAGTGCCCGGGGTCGCTGTCCGCGAAGCCGACCCAGCCGACCATCGCGTAGACGTAGAGCACCAGGGCGCCGACGAACAGGAAGCTCACGGTGCCCGGCAGGCTGCGGCCGACCGCGACCAGCAGGACCCGCAGCTGCGGCAGGAACCGGGCCGTCCGCAGCACCCGGGCGAGCCGCAGCAGCCGCAGCACGGTGGTGTTCTCGCGGACCAGCGGCAGGAAGGCCGAGGCGAGGACGGCCAGGTCGAAGAGGTTCCACGGGTCGCGCAGGAACTGCCCCGGCCGGTCCGCGTGCGCGCCCAGCCGCAGCAGCATCTCCACCGTGAACACCCCGAGGCAGGCCCGCTCGGCCAGTTGGAGGCCCTGCTGGTACTCGGCGGCGAGCCCGCTGTACGTCTCCACCCCGAGCAGTGCCGCGTTGACCAGGATCGCGGCGAACACCACGAGCGAGAAGGCGGGCGCCTCCGTCACCGTGCGGCAGCGTGCCGCCAGCCGGGCCCGCCCCGCCCGTGCACTCCCACCGCTCTGCATGGACAACCCCACGGACAACCCCTCCACGGCCGATCGGCGGCGCGCGCGGCCGCCGTGCCCGGACGGCCCGGCGGCACCTGGTCGAGCCGCGCGCCATGCCCCTCAACGACCACCGGCCCCACCGGTCACTCGCGGCGCACCCGTTCCGGTGCCGCCGCGCCCGGGCGCCGCTCAGTCCCCGGACGGGCGGGCCCGGACGTGCATCCGCTCGCCCTGTGCGCCGAACAGCGACAGGAACTCCACCGGCCGGTCGCCCGCGTTGGCGAAGCCGTGCGGGGTGCGGGTGTCGAACTCGGCCGCCTCGCCGGCGGTCAGGACGAGGTCGGTGTCGCCGAGGGCCAGCCAGAGCCGGCCGGACAGCACGTACAGCCACTCGTGGCCCTCGTGCGTGCCCAGGCCCGGCCGGGTGCCCTCGGGCAGCGGTCGGACGGGCAGGATCTGCTTGTAGGCGTGCAGCCCGCCGAGGTGCTTGGTGAGCGGCACGAAGGTCTGGCCGTGCCGGGTGAACGGGCGCGGGTGGATCCGCGGGTCGCCGGTCGGCGGCGCGCCCACCAGCTCGTCCAACTGCACCCCGTACGCCTTGGCGAGCGGCAGCAGCAGCTCCAGCGTCGGGCGGCGCTGCCCGGACTCCAGCCGGGAGAGCGTACTCAGCGAGATGCCCGTCTCCTCGGCCACCTCGGCGAGGGTGGCGCCCCGCTTCTGCCGCAGCGCCCGCAGCCGGGGCCCCACACCTGCCAGTACACCGCTGATGTCGTCGTCCGCCATGCCTCCATTTGCCGGTTCGGCAAGAAAGTTTGTCAAGCCGGGGTGGCCCGCCGACGATCGAGGAGAACGGAGGTCCACACCATGACGACAGAATCCCCGAAGCTCCCCGAACCGGCCGCGGACACCGCGCAGCCGTACGACACCGTGGTGGTCGGCGGCGGCGCCGCCGGACTCGCCGGTGCGATCACCCTGGCCCGTGCGCGGCGCTCGGTGCTGGTGGTCGACGACGGCAGGCCCCGCAACGCCCCCGCGGCCGGGGTGCACGGCTACCCGAGCCGGGACGGCGTTCCGCCGCAGGAACTGCTGGCCGCGAGCCGCGCCGAGGCGGAGGGCTACGGGGCACGGTTCCTGGCGGGCACCGTCGTCGACGCCGAACGCCTCGACGACGGCGGCTTCCGGCTCGCCCTCGCCGACGGGGCGGCGGTGACGGCGGCACGGCTGCTGGTCGCCACCGGCCTGGTCGACGAGCTGCCGCAGGTGCCCGGGCTCGCCGAGCGGTGGGGCCGCGACGTGCTGCACTGCCCCTACTGCCACGGCTGGGAGGCCCGCGGGCTGCCGGTCGCCGTGCTGGCCACCGGTCCGCTCGCCGTCCACCAGGCGCAGCTGTGGCGGCAGTGGACGGACGACGTGACGCTGCTGCCGCACACCGCCGCGGCGCCGACCGGCGAGGAGGCCGAACGGCTCGCCGCCCGAGGCATCGCCGTGGTGCCCGGCGAGGTGGCCGCGGTGGAGACCGCCGACGGCGCACTGACCGGAGTCCGGCTGGCGGACGGCCGGACGGTCGCCTGCCGCGCCCTGGTGGTGGCGCCGCGCTTCACCGCCCGCGGCGGCGTGCCGGCCGCCCTCGGCCTGGAGCCCGTCGACGTGGTCAACGGCGAGCAGGTGATCGGCAGCCGCATCGCCGCGGACCCGACCGGTGCCACGGCCGTCCCCGGCCTCTGGGTGGCGGGCAACGCGGCCGATCCCTTCGACCAGGTGGTCGGGGGCGGGGCCGCCCGGCGGGCCCGCCGGTGTCAGGGCGGCCGCGGCGATCAACGCCGATCTGGTCGCCGAGGAGGTCCGCCGGGCCGCCGCCGCCCGCCGCGACCCGTTCGGGGCGGCCGGGGAGCAGGAGGTGTGCGAACGCGTCCTCGGCGAGCGCCGGCACGGGCTGGCGGAGCCGGGGGACCCGGCAGGTCCGGCGGCCGCGGCAGATCCCGCAGGTCCGGCCGACGCGGCCGGACCGCCGGAGGGCGGCGACGTCGCCGCGTTCTGGGACACCCGTTACGGGGAGCACGAGCGGATCTGGAGCGGCAGGCCGAACGGCGCGCTCGTCCGCGAGGTCTCCGGGGAGCGGCCGGGCCGCGCCCTCGACCTGGGCTGCGGCGAGGGCGCCGACGCCGTCTGGCTGGCCGCGCAGGGCTGGCGGGTCACCGCCGTCGACATCTCCGAGGTCGCCCTCGGCCGGGCCGCCGAGCACGCCCGGGAGGCCGGACTCGCCGACCTGATCGAGTTCCGCCGCGCCGACCTGGCCGCGGCCTTCCCGGAGGGCAGCTGGGACCTGGTGTGCGCCCAGTACCTGCACTCCGACGTGGAGCTGCCGCGGGACGCGATCCTGCGCCGGGCCGCCGAGGCGGTCGCGCCCGGCGGGACGCTGCTGGTGGTCGGCCACGCCGGCGCGCCGTCCTGGCAGCAGGAGCCGGGCGCCGACGCCCACCCCGGGAACGGCCACCGGCACGGCGACCCGCAGCACGGCGACCCGCAGCACGGCCACGCCCAGCACGGCCACGCCCAGCACGGCCATGCCGACGGGGAGCACCGCCCCGGGCACGGTGGGCCCGAGTGCAGGAACCACGCCGGGCTGCCCACGCCCGCCGAGGTCCACGCGGCCCTGGGGTTGCCCGAGCGGGAGTGGGAACTGCTGACCAGCGAGGAGTTCCTGCAGCCGATGACCGGCCCCGACGGCCGGCCGGCCACCCGGCCCGACAACACCCTCAAGCTGCGCAGGCTGCCCGCCTGACGGAGCGTCCGCCGCCGCGGCCCGGGCGACCAGTTCACGGACGCCCCGGCCCGGCGTATTCTAGGGTCGCACCTGCGGGTCGCACCTGCGGGTCGCGGCGGCCCTCAGGCGGGCCCGGCCTGGAGCAGCAGGGTGGCGATGTCGTCCCACCGGCGGCCCGCCCGCCTGGCCCGGGCGACCAGTTCACGGACGGTCACGTCCAGGTCGCCGGAGAGCGACTGGTCCAGCTGCCCGGCGAGCGCGGCGATCGCCCGGCCCAGGTCGGTGCCGGGCGCCTCCACCAGGCCGTCGGTGTACAGCAGCAGCAGTGCGCCCGGCTCGAACGCCGTCTCGGTGATCGGGTAGATCGCGTCCGGGTCGATGCCCATCGGCGGGCCCGGCGGGATGTCCAGCACCCGGGCCGGACCGCCGGGCGGCCGCAGCACCGGCGGCGGATGGCCGGCGCTCACCAGGTACGCCCGGCCCGCGGCGAGGTCGAGGTGCGCGTAGAGGCAGGTGGTGAAGAGGCCCGGGTCGAGGTCGCAGAGCAGCCGGTTGGTGCGCACCAGCACCTCCTCCGGCGATGCGCCCGCGGCGGCGTGCACGGCCGTGCGGACCTGCCCCATCAGCGCCGCCGCCGGGAAGCTGTGCCCCTGGACGTCCCCGATCACCGCGGCGGCGGCCTTCGGGCCCAGCCGGATCAGGTCGTAGAAGTCCCCGCCGACGTCCATGCCGCGGGTGGTCGGCAGGTAGTGCGCCGCGACCTTCAGGCCGTGCACGGCGGGCAGGGTGTGGGGGAGCAGCGCCTGCTGCAGGTCGTGCGCCAGCTGGTTCTTGGTGTCGTACAGGTGGGCCCGGTCCAGCGCCTGGGCGATCAGGCCGGCCAGTGAGGTCAGCACCGTCCGCTCGTCCGCGGCGAAGGGGTGCGGCCGGTCGTAGGCCAGCAGCAGGCAGCCGACCGGACGGCCGGAGGTGATCAGCGGCAGCACCGCCCAGGCCTGCTTCCCGGTCACCTGCGGGACGTCCGGGTAGGCCTCCGCCAGCTCCGCCGAGCTGCCGTAGAAGCCGGGGATCCCGGTGGTGAGCGCCCGCAGCGTCGGGGTGTCCCGGACCTTCAGCGGGATGTCCTCGAAGCGGGCCATCGCGTCCGCGCTGTAGCCCCGGTAGCCGGTCACCAGCAGCCGGCCGTGCTCGGCGGTGAGCAGCGCCAGCCCGTCCGCGCCGAAGGCGGGCAGCACCTGCTCGGCGACCAGCGCCACCACGTCGTCCACCGAGACCGCCTCGGTGAGGGCTGCGGCCAGGTGCATGATCTGGTAGATCTGCCCGGCCCGGGAGACCGGCACCGGACGGGACGGCGGCACCGGCTCCGGCCCGTCGGCGGTCGGGGTGATCCGTACGCTGATGCCGTCGCCGGCCGGGTACAGCCGGAAGGCCAGCCAGCGGTCCGGCGGGCGCATCGCGGTGAACGCGGCCGGCTCCCGGCTGATGATGGCCGCCCGGTAGCGGTCCTCGTACGCCGGGTCGTCGAGCCACGGCAGCGCCTGCCAGGGCAGCGCGCCGAGCAGCTTCTCCGGGCCGGCGCCGAGCAGTGCGCAGGCCGTGTCGGTGAGGAAGACGATCCGGCCGTTCAGGTCCATCGCGCAGCTGCCGCCCGGGAGGCGCTCGGCGAAGGCCCGGCCGGCGGTCTCCGGCAGCTTCGCCGCGGCCAGCCGCAGCGGCAGCACCCGCGGCCGGGACGGCACCGCGGGGGCGGCCTCCGCCAGCAGCTCGCCCAGCTGCGCGCAGCCCGCGGTGACCACCGCCCGCTCCGCATCGCGCAGGTACTGGGGGTGGGCGCTCGGCCACAGCAGCAGCAGCGCGCCCACGCAGACGCCGTCCGCCTCGACCGGCGCCGCGGCCAGCGCGAAGTGGTACGGCATGGTCACCGCGGACCGCGGGTACTCCCGGGCGAAGTCCTGCTGGCTGCCCGACCACACCAGCGCCCGGCGCCGCACCGCGTCGGCGACCGGCACGGGTGCCGTCACCGCGACCCGGGTCCACGGTGCGACGAACTCGGCCGGCAGGCCCCGCACCACCGTGAGGTGCAGCACCTCCTCGCCCTCCGGCAGCAGGTACAGGCACCCGGACGAGGCTCCGCACAGCTCCACGACACCGGTCAGCGCGCCGTCGATCCGCCTGTCCCAGCCCGCCGGACCCCGGTCAGCGACGGCCGGCACGGGGGGCTCCCCGCAGGCCCGGAACGCCCGGTGGCCGGGAGGACCGCGCAGGCCACAGCATCAACCGGACAACGCCCATACCAGCGACGCTACGCCCGCCGCCCCGGGCGGGCACCCCGACGGGGCCCCGCCCGGGGCGGCGGACCAGGCCCGACCTGCGGACGTGTTCGGCTCATTGGCATGTTCCAGGCGCACCAGGACGGGCACATACCGTCCGACAGGACGTCAGGCACGCCCGCGGAGGCCCACCGCCCGCGCGAGGACACCGGCGTCGAGCACGACCCCTGCCGAACGACGACCGGGCGCCGCGCCCCCACGGCCCGTCCGACGGGCCCCGCGCGCCCCGATCCCACGCCACCCCCAGGCCCCCGGGCCGTCGCGGCCGCCGCCGGCGCCGGCCCGGCCATGCCGCGACGGCCGCCGCACCACGAAAGGGGTACCGATGGCCGACCTCTACCTCCCCGGTGCCGAACGGCGCCAACTCGACGACGCCCCGATGGCCGGAGACGGCGGGTCCCGCACCATCTGGCACATCACCTGGGACCGCAACGCCACCGCCGACGCCCCCGCCGACCTGGTGCCCTTCGACACCCTCGCCGGCTACTTCGCGGGCTCCGGCTCCGGCGCCGCCCCCCACCTGCTCTGGGACCCGTTCACCGGCCGGTGCGCCCAGTTCTTCGCCGCCACCTCCCGCAGCAAGTCCGTCGTCAACGCCGCCGGCGGAGTCGAGACCAACCGCAAGGGCGACGTCTGCGTCCAGATCGAGAGCCTGTTCTTCCCGTACTGCCGGGTCGGCGGCAAGGTCTACCCGACCCTCGCCGACGCGCCCTGCACCGGCCTCGACCGGATCGTCCCCTGGCTGCGCTCCTGGGGCGTCCCCGACGTCTGGCCGATGGGCCCGCCCACCTGGTCCGCCAACCGGTCCGCCACGGTCTGGGACACCCGCAGCGGCCACTACGGGCACTCCCAGGTGCCGGAGAACGACCACACCGACCCCGGGCCGATGCCCGACCTGTTCGGCCGCGTCCCGAACACCACCCCCGCCGACCGGCGCCGACTCGACGAAGAAGTGAGGTGACACCGTGGCACTCGTGATCGGCCGGATCGAGCCCGGCTTCCTGGACGGCCACCCCGACAACGCCACCCTGATCCCGCTGCCGCCGCAGAACGGCGGCGCGGTCGGCTGGGGCCAGGTCTACCTGTCCTTCGGCTGCGACTTCGGCGACGCCCAGCTGCGCATCGCCGTCTGGAACGACACCTCCCGCTCCTGGCGGGTCTCCACCCTGACGGTCACCGCCGCGGCCGGCCGGGTCGGCGTGCCCGTCCAGGACGGCGACTCCAAGGTCTCCGTCGGCCGGGTGAAGGCCTCCGCCACCGACACCGGCCTCTGCCCGGTCGGCTACCTGATCGAGGTGATCCTCCGCGCCTGACCGGGTCCGTTCCGCCCGATCCGGGCCCCCTCCTCCGGGCCCGCCGGGCGGACGGTCAGCCGCGGGGCCGGAGCTGGTGCAGCGTGTAGCCGCGGCCCGCCGGGTCCAGCCGGCGGGTCGCCGTGGTGAACAGCTCGGCGGCCCGCCGGTAGGACAGCCGGCTGCGCCCGGTGTACGGGCAGCGGTCGCCCGCGGGGGTGCCGGCCGGCGCCCGGCGCTCGGTCAGCAGCAGCGGCCCGTCCGAGCGGCCCGCGATCAGCAACGGCAGCAGCCGTGCGCTGGACGCCCGCCACTGCACGGCCGGCCGGCCCGGGCGCGGGCGGCTGCAGCGGTGCAGCAGGTCGAGGTCGTCCACGTTCAGCGCCAGCACCGTCTCCACACCGGCGCCGCTCTCGTTCAGCAGCCGCCAGGTCAGCTTCTCGCGCAGCGGCACCCGCAGCGCCAGCACCGCGCGCAGCTCGTCCGGGCCCAGCGCCGCCCCGGACGGGTCCGGCAGCGGCGGCGGACGCAGACCGGCCGCGGGATCGGCGGTGAGCCAGCCCTGCCCCCGCCACCAGCCGAGCGCACCGCGCAGGATCGACAGCTCACGGTTGAGGGTCCGCGGATCGGCCTCCGCCGCGCGCCGGGCCAGCGCCGCCCGCAGCAGCCCCGCGGCGTCCGCGCCGTCCAGCACGGAGAGCGGCAGCACCGGCGGCACGGCACCCCGCCGCGCCGAACCCGCCGGCACCGGCCGACCGGCCAGCAGCCAGGACCAGTTCGCCAACGCGATCCGGTACACCCGCCGCGAGCCGTCGCCGAGCGGCGCCGCGGCGAGGTAGCCCTCCACGGCGACGGCGTACTCCACCGGTGCGGGGCTGTCGCAGTAAATCACCCCGTCATTAGAACACTGCAATCGCTCTCAACCTCCGCGGGGGTCGTTTACTGCGGCACTCGATCGTTGCGTCGCAAAGGCTCAGGAATGCTTGTGCGGCACGACTCAACACCGCAAGACTCGTCGCATGATCCCCGCCACCCCGGGCCGCTGGGCCCTGCTGCGCGAGCGCGCCTTCCGCCGCTACTGGCTCGGCCACACCACCTCGCTGCTGGGCTCGGCGATGGCCTCGGTCGCCGTCGCCTTCGCCGTCCTCGGCAGCGGCGGTGACGGCACCGCCCTCGGCGCCGTGATGGCCGCGCGGATCCTCCCCGTCGTCCTCGTCCTGCCGGTCGCCGGCATCGTCGCCGACCGGCTCGGTCCCCGCCGGGTGGCGCTCGCCGCCGACGTGCTGCGCTGCGCCGTACAGGCCGCCCTCGCCGCCCTGCTGCTGACCGACCGTCCGCCGCTGTGGGGCACGGCCGCGCTGGTCGCCCTCTGGGGCCTCGGCGAGGGCTTCGGCCTGCCGGCGCTCGGCGCCCTCGTCCCCGGCCTGGTCCGCGACCGGGCCCGCCTCGCCGACGCCAACAGCCTGCTCGGACTGGCCCGTTCGACCAGCACCGTGGCCGGCCCGGCGCTCGCCGGCCTGCTGGTGGCGGCCGACGGCCCCGCCGCCGTGCTCGACCTCGACGCCGCCTCCTACGCGGTCGGTGCGCTCGCCCTCGCCGCGGTCGCCGTGCCGGCCGTGCCGCGCGGCCCCGCCGACACGATCCTCGACGACCTGCGGCACGGCTGGACGGAATTCCGCTCCCGCACCTGGCTCTGGCTGACGACCGCCCAGACGGGCCTGTTCAACCTGCTGGTGTGGGCGCCGTTCGTGGTCATCGGCCCGCTGCTCGCCCAGCAGCGGCTCGGCGGCGCCGCCGCCTGGGGCACCGTGATGGCCGCCTACGGCGCCGGCGCCGTCCTCGGCGGGCTGCTGATGCTCGGACGCCGCCCCCGCCCGCCGCTGGCCGTCGCCGCCGCGGCCGCCACCGGCTGGGCACTGCCCTCCGCCGCGCTCGCCTCCGGCGCCGGCACCGGGTGGACCGCCTTCGCCGCGCTGGGCGCCGGGATCAGCACCGCCGTCTGCGACACGCTGTTCACCACCGCCACCCAGCAGCACGTGCCCGCCGAGGCGCTCGGCCGCGTCCACTCCTTCGAAGCGCTCGGCGCCTTCGTCCTCGGCCCGATCGGCCTCGCCGCCGCCGGCCCGCTCGCCGCCCGCCTCGGCGCCGCGCCCGTCCTCGGTCTCGGCGCCCTCTGGCAGGTCGCCGCCTGCGCGACCGTCCTCGCCGTCCCCGCCGTCCGCACCCTGCGCGCACCGACCGCCGCCGAACCCCGACCGACCGTCAGCCGGACCGTCCCGTCGACCGACTGACCGGACGTCGGGCCTGGACGTCGGACCCGGATGCCGGGGCCCGGACATGCGCGGTGGTGCGCGGTGGTGCGCGAAAAATGGCGTGCCCTCCGGCCGCCGCCGTCCCTAGACTCGCCGCGAGCCGCGCGCCACAGGTCAGGTGCGCGCCATGACGAGTCGAGGGGAGCAGAGCCGTGCGCAACCGCACCGCCGCCGTCGTCCCCTCCTCGCGCTACGAGGTGATCCTGGTGTCTTCGTCGACCCGGTGCAGGCTGCGCGGCCCGCACCGGAGGTCCGTGACGAACACCTGAGCCCAGCCTGCCTGCACCGACACCTCCGCCGGAGTCCCCGGCGAGGGCCGGCAGCACCGCGGCCGCACGCCGCGCCGACAGGCACCCGCCCGCCGCCCGCCCGACCGGGGCCCGGGGGACCGCTCCGTTCCGTCCGGAAATCGCGCCGCCCCATCTCCCGAACCACCGAAAGGCACCGGGCCGTGCGCACCGACCTGAACCGACCCACCGTCACCACCACTGCCGCCACCGCCGCCGCCGCCCGCCCCGCCGGGCTGCCGGCACGCGTCCGCAACCTGGGCATCCTCGCCCACGTCGACGCCGGCAAGACCACCGTCACCGAGCGGGTCCTCTACCTCACCGGCGCCGTCCACCGGCGCGGCGAGGTCCACGAGGGCACCACCGTCACCGACTTCGACCCGCAGGAACGCGACCGCGGCATCACCATCTTCGCCGCCGCCGTCAGCTGCTCCTGGGACGGCCACCGGATCAACCTGATCGACACCCCCGGACACGTCGACTTCTTCGACGAGGTCGAACGCTCGTTGCGCGTCCTGGACGGCGCCGTCGCCGTCTTCGACGCCGTCGCCGGCGTCGAACCGCAGAGCGAGGCCGTGTGGCGGCAGGCCGACCGGCACGGCGTGCCCCGGATCGCCTTCGTCAACAAGCTGGACCGCGCCGGCGCCGACCTCGACACCGCGGTCGCCTCCGTCCGGGACCGGCTCCACCCGGCCCCGCTGGCGGTGCAGATGCCGATCGGCCGCGAGGACGGCTTCACCGGCGTCGTCGACCTGCTCCGGATGCGTGCCCAGGTGTGGACCGACGGCCTCGACGGCTGCGAGGAGGGCCCCGTGCCCGAGACGCTCCGCGACGAGGCCGAACGGAGGCGGCGCGCCCTGGAGGAGGCCGTCGCCGAACTCCACCCGGCCGCCCTGGAGGAGTTCTGCACCCGTGGCACGCTCTCCGCCGAGAGCCTCGCCGCGGCCCTGCGCGACCTCACCCGCACCGGCGAGGCCGTCGTGGTGCTGTGCGGCTCCGCCTACCGCAACCGCGGCATCGAACCGCTGCTCCAGGCCGTCGTCGACTACCTGCCGTCCCCGCTGGACGTGCCGGCCGTCCGCGGCACCCTGGACGGCACCGAACAGCACCGGCCCGCCGACCCGGCGGCGCCGTTCGCCGCCCTTGCCTTCAAGGTCAACGCCACGGCCACCGGCCGCCTCACCTACCTCCGCGTCTACTCCGGAACCGTCACGAAGGGGGACACCGTGCTCGACACCGCCACCGGCCGCACCGAGCGGATCGCCCGCATCGTGCGGGTCCAGGCCGACCGGCACGCCGAGACCGACCACGCCACGGCCGGCGACATCGTCGCCGTCGTCGGCCCGAAGACGACCCGGGCGGGCGCCACCCTCTGCACCCCCGCGGCACCGCTCGTCCTCGAACCCCCGACCACCGCCGACCCGGTCGTCTCGGTCGCCGTCGAGGCCCGCCGCACCGCCGACACCGAACGGCTGGCGACGGCCCTCGCCCGGCTCGTCGAGGAGGACCCGTCCCTCACCGTCCGCACCGACCCCGAGACCGGACAGGTCCTGCTGTCCGGCATGGGGGAACTCCACCTGGAGGTCGCCGTGGAGAAGATCCGCCGCGCCAACGGCCCGGAGGTCGCCGTCGGCCGCCCCCAGGTCTCCTACCGGGAGACCGTCACCGGGGGCGTCACCGGGCTGGTCTACCGGCACGTCAAGCAGGACGGCGGCGCCGGCCAGTTCGCCCACCTCGTCCTCGACCTGGAACCGCTTGAGCCGGACCCGCAGTCCGGCCCGGACGGTGACACCGGGGCCGTCCGCTTCGAGTTCCGGTCCACCGTCACCGGCGGACGCGTCCCGCGCGAGTACGTCCAGGCGGTCGAGGCGGGCTGCCGCGACGCCCTCGCCGAGGGCCCGCTCGGCGGCCACCAGGTCACCGGCGTACGGGTCACGCTCACCGACGGCGCCACGCACGTCAAGGACTCCTCCGAGACGGCGTTCCGCACCGCCGGGCGGCTCGGCCTGCGGGAGGCGCTGCGCGCCGCCCGGACGATCCTGCTCGAACCGGTGGTCGAAGTCACCGCCACCGCACCCGACGACGCCGTCGGCGCGGTGATCGGCGACCTCGCGGCCCGCCGCGGACGGGTCACCGGACAGACCTCCCGGGCCGGCACGGCCCAGGTCACCGCCACCGTCCCGCTGGCCGAACTCTTCGGTTACGCGACCCGCCTGCGCAGCCGCACCCAGGGCCGCGGCACCTTCACCACCCGCCCCGCCGGCTACGCCCCCGCCCCCTGAGGGCGGGGCAAGGGGCGCGGGGGCGAACCCGAGGGGCGCGTGGGGGCACCTCCCGGCCGAAGGGCGGGGGAGAACTGTGTAATTGGGATGCGGGGCGCCGTACGGATCAGGCTCGGCCCGGATTGGTCACGATGCCCAGTCCCGGACTGCGCAGTTCCCCGCGCCCCTGGGTTGACCTCCTGCGCTCGTGAAACGGGGCCTCTTGAGCCCGTCATGATGGACACCGGCCGATCGCGATCACGCGCGGTCGGCCGGTGTCCCACGAGGAGAAGCCCATGCCCGAGACCCCCGCCCCGCTCCGCCTGGAGGCGACCTCCGTCGGCCGGCCGGCCGGCATCCCGGCCGCCGCCGCCGAGGCCGAGCGCCGGGGCATCGACCGCTTCACCCTCTCCGAGACCTCCTACGACCCCTTCCTCCAACTGGCCCGCGCAGCCGACCGCACGGAGGAGATCGAACTCGCCACCGGCGTGGCCATCGCCTTCGCCCGCACCCCGATGACCCTCGCCTACGAGGCCTGGGGCGTGCACGAGGCGTCCGGCGGCCGGGCCGTGGTGGGCCTCGGCTCCCAGGTGAAGCCGCACGTGGTGCGCCGCTTCGGCATGCCCTGGGACAGCCCGGCCGCCCGGATGACCGAGTACGTGGCCGCCGTCCGGGCGATCTGGCACAGCTGGCAGACCGGCGAGCGGCTCGCCTTCCGCGGCGACTTCTACAGCCACACCCTGATGACCCCGGTGTTCGCCCCGGAGCCGGTGGCGGCCGGCACCCCGCCGATCCTGCTGGCCGGTGTCGGCCCGCTGATGACGAGGGCGGCGGGCGCCGTCGCTGACGGCCTGATCTGCCACCCCTTCAGTTCGGTGCAGCACCTCGCCGGGACGGTGCTGCCCGCCGTGCGCGCCGCCCGCGCCGCGGCGGAGGCCGCCGCCGAGCCGTGGACGTCCCGCCCCTTCGAGGTGGTCGGCTCGGCGCTCACCGCCACCGGCCGCACCGAGGAGGAGCTGGCCGCCAGCGTCCGCGGGGTGCGCGAGCGGATCGCCTTCTACGCCTCCACCCCGGCCTACCGTCCCGTGCTGGAGGCACACGGCTGGGGCGGCCTGCACGACGAGCTGCACCCGCTCTCCGTCCGCGGCCGCTGGAAGGAGATGGGCGAACTGATCGACGACGAGGTGTTCGACGCCTTCGCCGTGGCGGGGGAGCCGGCCGAGGCCGCCCGGGAGATCCACCGCCGGTACACGGGCCTGGTCACCCGGCTCTCCGTGCACGCCCCGGACGGCGCCGACCCGGAGCTGGTGCTGGACGTCCTCGGTGCCGTCCGGCGGATCGACACCGCCTCGGGGTGATATGCAACACCGAGTACCTCCGCAGCAGTGCACTGAGTGCCCTGCCGTGCGATTGGTGCTAGGTTCACGGCATGAGCAACCCGCAGAAGACCGAGGGGGAGGCCGCGGCCACCACCGGGAAGCCCGCGATGCGCGACTCCCTGATCGCGGCCGCCTTCCAGCTCTTCCTCGACCGGGGCTACGAGCAGACCACCATCGACGACATCGTCGGCCTGGCCGGCGTCGGCCGCCGCTCGTTCTTCCGCTACTTCCCCTCCAAGGAGGACGTGGTCTTCCCCGACCACGAGCAGTGCCTGGCCGACATGACGGCCTTCCTGCAGGACAGTGCGGACACCGACGACCCCGTCCTCAAGGTCTGCGACGCCGCCCGGCTCGTCCTGCGGATGTACGCCGAGAACCCGACGTTCTCGGTGCAGCGCTACCGCCTCACCCGGAAGGTCCCGGGCCTGCGCGCCTACGAACTCTCCGTGGTCTGGCGCTACGAGCGCACCCTCGCCGACTACCTGCGCGGCCGGTTCGCCGCCCGCAAGGACGGCACCCTGCGCGCCGACGTGGTCGCCGCGGCCGTGGTCGCCGCGCACAACCACGGCCTGCGTTCCTGGCTGCGCGCCAACGGCCAGGGCGACGCCGAGGCCGAGGTGGACCACGCCCTCGAGTACGTCCGCAACGCCTGGCCCGCCAAGCCGCAGGCCCAGCCGGCCGTCGAAGAGGAGGAGGACGACGTGGTGGTCGTCATCGCCAAGCGCAGCACCCCGATGTGGCGCGTCGTCAGGGACGTCGAGGCGAGCCTCCGCCGCGACTGAACGGAAGCAAGGGGGAACGGGTGTGCCTGGTCCGGGAGACGGGCCGACAGCTCGTCCTGGCGCGGTACGCCGCCGGCCCGAGGTCTAACCCATCGCGGTGACGAGGGTGGAGGAGACGTGGCGCAGGGCGGGGTCTGCGGTGATGAAGAACGTTTCGACTCCGGCCAGTCGGTGGTTCATGCGGGCCATCGGCATCTCGTGGTCCAGGTCGTGGATGCCGCGGACTCCGCGGACGACGACGTCGATTCCGGCTCGGCGGCAGTAGTCGGCCAGCAGGCCGCCGGTGTGCGAGTCGACGGTGACGTTGCCCAGGTCGGCTGCTGCCGCGCGGAGCCGGTCCAGCCGTTCGGCGACGGGGAAGCGGCCGGTCTTGCTCGGATTGGCCATCACGCAGACGACGACCTCGTCGAACAGGAGGGCGGCGCGGCGGAGAACGTCCCGGTGTCCTCGGGTGACCGGGTCGAAGGATCCCGGGAAGAGGGCTCGCATGATCGGGAAGAGTAACAAGCGCCCGGCCGAGGGGTGTCCCGTTCTCGGGGGTTCCGGCATCATGGCGGGCGTGACCGCAGACCGAAAGGCCCGTGCCGCGTAGGCGGCCCGGCGTGCTCCGCGCCGATCGACGACATGACCCGCGTGCCCGGGGCGATCCGCCGCAGGGCCGCATCCGTTGGCTCTCGGCCCGCACCAGCCTGGCGGTGCATCGTGTCGAGGTGCTCTCGACGGACTACTACGTGTTCCCCGGTGCCACGGCGTGGGCGTTGCGGCAGTACCGGGACTTCGCCCTGTCGCCGGGACGCCGTCCCCTGTACCCGCAGGACGCGGAGTGCCCGTGCCGCGGGTGTTCCTTCGACGACGTGCGGCACGCGCGGGACGTCCTCGACGAGGTCGTGCGGGAGCTGCCCGGCGGTGCTCGCGAGGAGCTGAGGCGTCGGGTGGCCGTGCTGGACGCCGCCTACCTCCGGCGCACCCTGCCGGACCCCTTCGCCGACCGGCGGCAGTGGCGCCCCGATCGCTGGCGGCGCCGCCGTCTCGCGGGCGGAAGGGAGAGCCCGGTGTGAGTCCCGCCGACCGGTGCCCCCGGGTGATGTCTCTTGCCCAAAATGGTTTGTGATGCAAAGCTGACTGCATGACAGATGCCACGGTGCCGTCGTCGGGCACCCCTCGTGACGTCCTCGCCGGCCTCGACGCCCTGACCCGCAAGGTCCGTGCCGCGCAACGCGGTACCTGGTTCCCCCTGCTGCTGCTCGGCCTGCTCACGCTGGGCGGCGTCCTGGTCGGCCGCCTCACCTTCGAGGTCTCGACCGTGCCCTGCCCGGCGGCCGAGGCCGCGGCAGGCGCCGGCTGCACCCTGATCAAGCAGGGCTCGCCGGTCTACTGGCCCGTCGGACTCGCCCTCGCCTACGCCGCGACGGCGTTCTTCTACATCCGGCGCTCCCGCAACCGGGGCGTCGGCACCCCCGTCCGGCCGTACGTCCTCACCGGGATCGTCCTGGTCGGGGTCGTGAGCGCGACCGCGTACTGGAGCACGCGCCAGGGCGTGCCGCAGCCCGGCGACCCGGTCGACCTCTGGGGTCTGCGCCTCGACCCCGACTCCGGGGTGACGAGGTTCGTCGAGCGCCTCAACGGGAACGCCGCAGCCGTCGGACTGCCGCTGCTCGTGCTCGCCCGGGTGGAGCGCAGCCGCGCACTGCTGCTGCTCGCCGCGGTGTACCTGGCGATCGAACTGGTCCCGCTCACCACCGGCTGGGCGGGGATCGACGCCGCCTCGCCCTGGTCCGTGCTGCCCCGCTACGGCGTGCCCGGCGCGCTGCTGCTGCTCGGGGCCCTCGGGTTCGGCCTGGCCGAGCTGTCCGGCAGGCGCCGCGCGGCATGAGCGACGAGCCCGAGCAGCATCCCGTCAACGGCCTGGACGACGTGGTCCACCAACGCGTCCGGCTGGGCATCCTGACCGTCGCCCACCAGGCGCGCCGCGTCGAGTTCGGCTTCCTGCGCACGACCCTCGGCCTCACCGCCGGCAACCTCAGCCAGCACCTGGCCGTCCTGGAGAAGGCCGGCCTGGTCGAGATCGAGAAGGGCTACGAGGGCAGGCGCGCCCGCACCTGGCTCTCCCTCACCCCGGCCGGCGACCGCGCCCTCCGCGAGGAGGTCGCCCAGCTCAAGCGCCTCATCCAGCAGATCGAGCAGGCCGACCCGGCCGCGGAGTCCTGACCGCGGAGTCCTGGCCGCGGCGAGGACGCGGGAACGCCCGACCGGGAAGCCCGGTCGGGCGTTCTGCGTGCGGTCCCGCGCGGCCCGGACGGCCGGGCCGCGGTCGGGTCAGCGGCCCTTGGCCTCGGCGGTGAGCTGGGGCAGGACGGTGAACAGGTCGCCGACGACGCCGTAGTCGACGAGCTCGAAGATCGGGGCCTCGGGGTCCTTGTTGACCGCGACGATGGTCTTCGAGGTCTGCATGCCGGCGCGGTGCTGGATCGCGCCGGAGATGCCCGCGGCGACGTACAGCTGCGGGGAGACCTGCTTGCCGGTCTGGCCGACCTGGTTGGTGTGCGGGTACCAGCCGGCGTCGACGGCGGCGCGGGAGGCGCCGACGGCGGCACCGAGCGCGTCGGCGAGGTCCTCGACGACGGCGAAGCCCTCGGCGGCGCCGACGCCGCGGCCACCGGAGACCACGATCGCGGCCTCGGTCAGCTCGGGGCGGCCGGAGGCGACGCGCGGGGTGCGGGCGGTGACGGTGGCCGCGTTGCCGGTGAGGGCGACGGTGACCTGCTCGACGGTGCCGGCGGCCGGCGCCGGCTCGGGGGCGGCGGCGTTCGGCTTGACGGTGATCACCGGGGTGCCGGTGGTCACGGTCGACTTGACCTGGAAGGACGCGGCGAACACCGACTGGGTGGCGACCGGGCCGCTCTCGCCGGCCTCCAGGTCGACGGCGTCGGTGATGATGCCGGAGCCCAGCCGCAGCGCGACCCGGGCGGCGACCTCCTTGCCCTCGCCGGAGGAGGTGACCAGCACCGCGGCGGCGCCGCTGTTCTTGGCGATCTGGGTGAGGGCGTCGACCTTCGGGACCACCAGCTGGGTGGCGAACTCGTCGGCGTCGGCGGTGTAGACCTTGGCGGCGCCGTACTCGGCGGCCTTGGCGGCGATGTCGGCCGCGGCCGCGCCGGCGCCGAGGACGACGGCGGAGGGCTCGCCGATCCGGCGGGCCAGGGTCAGCAGTTCGAGGGCCGGCTTGCGGACCACGCCGTCGGCGTGGTCCACGAGAACCAGGATCTCAGCCATGATTCGTTGCTCCTGATCGTTCGTTGGATGCGCGCGTGCGGCGTGGGCTCAGATGAACTTCTGCTCGGCGAGGTAGGCGGCGAGCTGCTTGCCGCCCTCGCCCTCGTCCTTGACGACGGTGCCGGCGGTGCGGGCCGGGCGGGCGGTGATGTCGGCGACCTCGGTCCAGGAGCCGGCCAGGCCGACCTCGTCGGCGTCGATGCCCAGGTCGTCCAGGTCGAGCTCGGTGACGGGCTTCTTCTTCGCGGCCATGATGCCCTTGAACGAGGGGTAGCGGGCCTCGCCGGACTGGTCGGTGACCGACACGACGGCCGGCAGCGCGGCCTCGACCTGCTCGGTCGCGGCGTCGCCGTCGCGGCGGCCCTTGACCACGCCGCCCTCGACCGACACCTCGGACAGCAGGGTGGCCTGCGGCACGCCCAGCCGCTCGGCGAGCAGCGCCGGCAGCACACCCATCGTGCCGTCGGTGGAGGCCATGCCGCACACCACCAGATCGAAGCCGGTGTTCTCCAGCGCCTTCGCCAGGACCGCGGAGGTGCCGATCACGTCCGAGCCGTGGATGTCCTCGTCGTTGACGTGCACGGCCTTGTCCGCACCCATCGACAGGGCCTTGCGCAGCGCGTCCTTCGCATCGTCCGGACCCACGGTCAGCACCGTCACCTCGGCGTCGCCGGAGGCCTCCGCGATCCGCAGCGCCTGCTCCACGCCGTACTCGTCCAGCTCCGACAGGAGGCCGTCCACGCCCTCCCGGTCGGTGGTGGTGTCGTCCGCGAAGCGACGGTCACCGGTCGCGTCGGGCACGTACTTCACACAGACAACGATCCTCAAGCTCACGGCCTGTCTCCTGTACTGGTCCTGTCCGGCGGCTGCGGCTGTGCAGTCGGGCGGAACGCACGTTCCTGCCCGCACGCGGGCCGCGTCTTCCTGTGCCCGTCCGGAACTTCCTGGCAGCATACTCGCCAGTAGCTCAAACAGGCTACTGGCGAGTAGCTTAGCGCTGCGACGCCCCGGACGGGGTGTCCCGACCGCCGCCGCACTCCCTGGCCGGCAGGCTTCCGGGACGGCTGCACTGCCGTCTGCGCCCATCCTGCCCCAGGCGGCGCCCGGTACCACCTGACCGGGCGGCAGATCCGCTGTGAGATTGAAGGTCTTGACAACGCCGACGATGATCGGCGCGGCCGTCACCGCCCGTCCGGGCCGGTCAGACCGCCTCTCCGAGCGCCGCGACGACGTCCGCCCGGCGCGGCTGGCCCGCGGCGCGGCGGATCACCCGGCCGGTCGCATCGAGCACCAGTACGGTCGGCGTGCGCAGGATGTCCAGCCGGCGCACCAGGTCGAGCCTGGACTCGGCGTCGATCTCCACGTGGGCCACGCCCTCGACCATCCCCGACACCTCGGCGAGCACCCGGCGGGTCGCCCGGCACGGCTGGCAGAACGCGGTGGAGAACTGCACCAGCGTCGCCCGGTCCCCCAGTTCGCCGCCCAGGTCCGCCGCCGTGAGCCGCACCGCCGCCCCGTCCTTCACCCGCAGCCTTCCGTCCCGGTGCGCGCGCAGCAGCCCGAAGGCGCTCGCCAGCACCAGCACCGCACCGCACACCACCCAACCGGTCATCGCTCCAGTGTCCCGCACCGCTGCGGAGCCTCCGGAACCCGCACCCCTCCGGAACCCGCTCCACCAGGTGGACACCGTTCGCCCCGCGTCCCCGCCGGCCCTACCATCGCCGGATGGACTCGCCCCGACCCCGACTGCCCCGGCTGACCACCCGCCGGGTGGTCGACCTGTGCCGGGCCACCGCGTCGCGCTGTCGCTGACCGCGGCCGCCCCGGGCTTCGGAGAAGCCCCGGGATGCCGGCCAGGTGTCCCCGACCGGTTCGCGTCCCAGGAGTCCCTTCGTGCTGATCGACCCGCGCGGCCAGCGCTTCGCCGCCGCGCTCACCTCCGTCGTCCTCGCCGCCGCCCTGATCACCGGCAGCGGCGCCCTGCTCGCCCTGCAGGCCGTCGTCTTCGCCGTCGGCGCCCTCGCCGGCCTGCAGCGCTCGCCGTACGGCCTGCTCTTCCGGGTGCTCGTCCGACCCCGGCTCGCCCCGCCGCGGGAACTGGAGGACGCCCGGCCGCCGCGCTTCGCCCAGGCCGTCGGCCTCGCCTTCGCGCTCGTCGGCACCCTCGGCTTCCTGTCCGGCGCCGACTGGCTGGGCCTCGCCGCCACCGGGCTGGCCCTCGCCGCGGCCTTCCTCAACGCCGCCTTCGGGTACTGCCTCGGCTGCGAGGCGTACCTGCTGCTGCGGCGCGGCACCGACCGCGTCGGCGCACGGGCCTGACCCGTCCCGGCCGCCGCCCTGCCGCCGTCCTGCCGCCGGTCACGGCCGTAGGACGGCCGCAGGCCGGGGCGGCCGGCCGGAGTGACCCGCCGGAGTGACCGCCACCGGTCACCGGGTGAGACACAGCTCTCACGTGACGTAAGCCTCGCCGCCGATTCCCGCCCCGCGGACGCCGCCGCGTGACATCGGGCACGTCTTCGGGGGATCATCGGGCTGAAACACCCGTGGCCGCCGCGGCGTGCCGCGCCCTCGCCGGTCGGCCCCGACGGCCCGGGTACCTCCGGACCGGGCATCAGGCCCGACGAGAAGTAGGGCTGACCGTGGCTGAGTTCGTGTACCCGCCGGTGATCCGCGCCGCCTTGACCGCGTTCAAGGCGCTCGACCTGCGCGTCTCCGTCGTCGGAGCCGAGCACGTCCCCGCGACGGGCGGCGCCGTCCTGGTGAGCAATCACATCAGCTACCTCGACTTCATCTTCGCCGGCCTCGGCCCCTGGCGCGGCGGCAAGCGGCTCACCCGCTTCATGGCCAAGGACGACGTCTTCAAGCACCGCATCTCCGGCCCGCTGATGCGCGGCATGCGGCACATCCCGGTGGACCGCACCGACGGCCAGCCCGCCTACGACGCCGCCGTCAAGGCGCTGCGCGAGGGCGAGATCGTCGGCGTCTTCCCCGAGGCCACGATCAGCCGCTCCTTCATGCTCAAGAAGTTCAAGACCGGCGCCGCCCGGATGGCCGCCGACTCCGGCGCACCGCTGCTGCCCGTGATCCTCTGGGGCACCCAGCAACTGTGGACCAAGGGCCGCCCCAAGACCCTCACCAAGCGGCACGTCCCGATCACCGTCATGATCGGCGAGCCGATCGAGCTCACCCCGCAGGACAAGCCGGTCATGGTCACCCGCCGCCTGCGCGCGGCCATGAGCGAGATGTTGGACCGCGCCCAGCGCGAGTACCCCGCCAAGCCGTCCGGCGAGGACGACACCTGGTGGGTCCCGGCCCACCTCGGCGGCACCGCGCCCACCCTGGAGGAGGCCGAGGCCGCCGAGGCCGCAGAGGCCGCCGCCAAGGCGGAGCGTGCGGGCGAGTCCGGCTGACCCTCCCGCCCGGCGTACGGACCGCTCGGCGTACGGACCGCTCGTCCCGTACGCCGGGCGGCCGGTCGCATGCGCACCATGCGCGTGTCACCGACGGCACGGCATCCCCGATCTGACACAGTGGCAGCTCTCGCGGGGGGCTCGACCGCTTCGGGGGGCCGACCCGGTGACGGAGACCAACCACGTGCTGTACCGCACCCGACCGACCGTCCGGCTCGCCGCCGGAGCCCTGACCGCCCTCGCCCTGCTCCCGGGCTGTGCGGCGGATCCACCGCCCCGGCCCGAGGGCGCCCCCTCTCCCCTGTACGGCGGCGGCGACACCAACGGCCTCATCGCCGGCCGCATGTACCTCGACGGCGAGAAGCAGACCAGTGCGGTCTTCACCGTGGCCCCCGACGGCAGCGGGCTGCACCAGATCACCCGGCCCGACCCGAACACCCTGGACGACCACCCCGACTGGTCGCCCGACGGTACGGCCGTCGCCTTCGACCGGACCGTCGGCAGCGGCACCGCCCGGATCTGGACCGTCGCTCCCGACGGCTCCGCCGCCCGGCGGCTGCCGGCCGTCTGCCAGGAGGGCGACCCGTCCTGCCAGGTGGAGGAGGAGAGCGCCCCCGCGTACTCGCCCGACGGCAGCCGCATCGCCTTCGGCCGCGGCTGGGGCGCCGTCGACACCTCCGCGGACCAGATCCAGTACAGCGACATCTACGTGATGGACGCGACCGGCGCGAACCCCCGCCGGCTCACCACCCTCACCCAGGACCAGCCCTACGCCGGGGACGTCGACGACCCGGCGTGGTCCCCCGACGGCAGCCGGCTGGTGTTCTCCTTCCGGACCGGCGACTCGGGCCGGCCCGCCGACTCCCGCGCCCTGTTCATCGTGAACAGCGACGGCAGCGGGCTCCGCCAACTCACCCCCTGGGACCTGCGGGCCGGCGACCGTGCCAACTGGTCGCCCGACGGCAGCCGGATCGTCTTCACCACGTACCCGCCCGGCCCCGACGCCACCCCGGGAGGCGGCATCTACACGATCAACCCCGACGGCAGCGCCACCACCACCCTGCTGTCCGGCTCCCCCGACGTCTTCTACGGCGTCCCCTCCTACGCGCCGGACGGCACCGCCATCGCCTTCGCCAAGGCGACCCTCCCGGGCCAGGCCGACATCTTCACCATGCATCCGGACGGCACCGCCGTCACCCCCGTGACCCGGACCGCCGACACCTGGGAGAGCCGCCCCAACTGGGGCACCGCAGCGCCCTGACCGGCAGCCCCGGACGCCACGCCCCTGCCGGCCACTCGGTAGGGTCGTGGCGCATGACGTCACCTCAGCTCTCCACCGCCACCGAGCGGGACGCCCTCTGCGGGTTCCTCGACAAGCAGCGGGCCGCCCTGCTCCGCACCCTGGACGGAGTCTCCGAGGAGGACGCCCGGAAGGCGCCCACCGCGAGCTCCCTCAGCCTGCTCGGCCTGCTGAAGCACAACGCCCTCTGGGAGCGCCGCTGGTTCCAGGTGATCCTGGCCGGCCGGCACTTCCCCGACGAGTGGCCGCACGTCGAGGACGGTGCGGAGGACGACTTCGTCCTCGGCGAGCACGACGCCCTCCCGCACTGGCTCGCGTACTACCAGGAGCAGGTGGCCACCGCCCGCGGGATCGTCGCCGCCACCGACCTCGACGCACCCTGTGCCTGGCCGAAGCTCGCCCACCGCAACCTCCGGTGGGTCCTCCTCCACATGATCGAGGAGGTCGCCCGCCACGCGGGCCACGCCGACATCATCCGCGAGACCCTCGACGGCACCCGCAGCAGCTGAGGCCCGCCTGGACGAGGGCTTCTGACGTCGTCTCCGGCATGGCCGCGCCGGCCGCGGGGAAGCCCCCACCATGAGCCGCCCCCGCGGATCATGCACGGATCCCACTCCCCCGAGGACCTGGATGGCCGTCGACCTCGTCTACGAATCGCACTCCACCACCACCGACAACGAAGCCGGCATCGCCACCGGACGGCTCCCGGGCCGGCTGTCCGACCTGGGCCGGCGTCAGGCCGTCGAACTGGGCGAACGCCGACGCGGCGACGGATTCGCCGCGGTGTTCACCTCGGACCTGCACCGGGCCGTGGAGACAGCAGCCCTCGCCTTCCCCGACGGCCGACCGCCCGTCCAGCAGGACCGGCGGCTCCGCGAGTGCGACTACGGCGAGCTGAACGGCGGTCCCGCCGCACACGTCGCCGCACGCCGGACCGCCTGCCTCGACGCGCCCTTCCCCGGCGGGCAGAGCTACCGCCAGGTCGTACGGGCCACCGCCGACTTCCTCCAGGAGGTGGCCGCCACGTACGACGGCCGCCGGATCCTGCTGATCGCCCACTCCGCCAACCGGTGGGCCCTGGACTTCCTGCTCACCGGAGTCCCCCTGGAGGAGATCCTCCGGGATCCCCCGGCCTGGCGCCCGGGCTGGCACTACACCGTGCCCGCGGGCTGGGCCCCACCGCCGTGACCGGCCGTCAGTCCTCACCCCTCATCGAACGGCTCGTCACTCCAGCGGAACCACGCCTGGTCGCCGTCGATGTGCAGCAGGAACTCCGCGACCGGCCCCTCCGGGGAGGAGAGCGTCAGCGCCTCGGCGATCCGGTCGTACGCCTCGTCGAAACGCTCCTCGTACTCCTCGGCCTCCAGCAGGGCGAGCGTCTCGGCGAACCACGGCGCCACCGCGGGGTAGCCCGGCCCGGGACGGAACGTCCCCGCCAGCCAAGGGAAGTCGGCCTCGCCGATCTCGATCTCGCCGACGAGCTCCGCCCCTCGCCTCAACCGCCAGACCTCGCCGTGCATCTCAGTGCTCCTCCCCTGGCGTGGTCCGTATCCTGCCACGGCTGCGGACCAGGCCCCGGTGGACCGCCCAGCAGCCTCCCGCACCGACGGCGTACCAGAACAGATCCGGCACGTTGAACGTCGACCCCAGGACGAGCCGCGCCACCGTGCTCTCCGCCGACCACCGCGCCGGCAGGCCCGTCATCTGGAAGAACTCCACACACCAACTCAGCAGCAGTGCCACCCCGGCGGCCCTGCCCGGCCTGATCCGCGGCGCCACCATCACCACCAGGACGTACACGAGCACGGTGTACAGCGCATCACCGCCGTACTTCGCCACCGCCCCGCTGCCCACGGCCCGTAGTCCCAGCCCCGCGACCACGGTCAGCACGCCGGCCAGAGCCGCACCCCAACGCATTCCACGCACCCTGCGCTCCCCCTCGGAAATGCGAGAAGCCCCGCCCGGTGTCCCCGGGCGGGGCT
>NZ_BAAALD010000039.1:68015-70703 GCF_039528095.1 Kitasatospora arboriphila | reverse complement strand
ACGAGCCCGACACCGCCGAACGCGACCGCCTGGCCGCCGCCGGAACCACCGCCCGCGCCACCGAGATGGAGGCCAGGCTCGCCGTCCGCACCCACGAGGAACGGGTCCGCTCCCTGGCCGGCCGCGCCGACCAGCTCGACCGTGCCGCCGCCGCCGAACCCGAGGCCCGCGCCCGGGCCGCCCGCCGCCGCGCCCGCGCCCGGCACGAGGCCGCGGTCGCCACCGCGGTCGCCGACGGCGCCCGGGTGCTGCTCGCCGCCGTCGGGTCCTCGCTGACCGCCGCCGACGCCGAACGCACCGCCGTCGAGCAGGACCGCACCGGGCGGGAGGCCGAGCTGCGCACCGCCCGCGAGCACGGCCGCGAACTCAAGGCCGAACTCGACCGGCTCGTCGACGCGGGCCACCGGGACGAGGTGCTGCGCGCCGAGAAGCGGCTGCGCATCGAGCAGTTGGAGTCCCGCGCGCTGGAGGAGTTCGGCATCGGCGGCCAGGAGCTGATCGACGGCTACGGCCCCGACCAGCCCGTCCCGCCGCCCGTCCCGGAGGACGGCGCCGAGCCCGGCGAGCCCCGCCCGTACGACCGGGCCGAGCAGGAGAAGCGGCTCAAGGCCGCCGAACGCGCCTACCAGCAGCTCGGCAAGGTCAACCCGCTGGCTCTGGAGGAGTTCGCCGCACTGGAGGAACGGCACCGCTTCCTCGGCGAGCAGCTCGACGACCTCAAGAAGAGCCGGCGCGACCTGATGGACATCGTCCGGGACGTCGACGCCCGGGTCGAGCAGCTGTTCAGCGCCGCCTTCCAGGACACCGCCGCCCAGTTCGAGGGCGTCTTCTCCCGGCTGTTCCCCGGCGGCGAGGGCCGGCTGGTGCTCACCGACCCCGAGTCCATGCTGACCACCGGCGTCGAGGTGGAGGCCCGGCCGCCCGGCAAGAAGGTCAAGCGGCTGTCGCTGCTCTCCGGCGGCGAGCGCTCGCTGACCGCCGTCGCCCTGCTGGTCTCCATCTTCAAGGCCCGCCCCAGCCCCTTCTACGTGATGGACGAGGTGGAGGCGGCGCTCGACGAGACCAACCTGCGCCGGCTGATCGCGATCATGGAGGAGCTCCGGGAGAGCTCCCAGCTGCTCGTCATCACCCACCAGAAGCTCACCATGGAGGCCGCCGACGCCCTCTACGGCGTCACCATGAAGGGCGACGGCATCTCCCAGGTGATCAGCCAGCGGCTGCGCGTGGGGGCACCTCCCGGCCGCCAGGCCGGGGGAGAGCACGACGGGGGAGAGCACGAGGAGAGGCGCACCCCGGCCCCGGCCGGCTGAGCCCGCGCCCGGCGGGCCCACGGACGGTGAGCGAGCCACGCCGCCCGGCTACTCCCGGCGGCGCGGGGGCGTCGCCGATACTGGGGGGGTTATGGAATACGTGATCCTTGCCGTAGTCATCGCCGTGGTCGCCGTCGGCGCGATCGCTGGCCTCGTCGTCAACGGCAGACGACGCAAGCCGGTGCCTCCCAAGCCCGAGGCACCCGTCATCACGCCGCCGCGCGAGCCGCAGGTCGGCGAGGAGTCCGCCCCGCCCAGCGAGGCACCCGTCCAGACCATCGAGGAGGTGCAGCTCCCCGAGGCCACGACGGCCCCCGAGGCCCCCGAGGTCCCGGTGGAGGCACCGGCGGAGGCCGCGGCCCCGCCGGCGGTCGAGGTACCCGAACCCACCGCGGGCCGGCTCGTCCGGCTGCGCTCCCGGCTCTCCCGCTCGCAGAACGCGCTCGGCAAGGGCCTGCTCACCCTGCTCTCCCGGGACCGCCTCGACGAGGACACCTGGGAGGAGATCGAGGAGACCCTGCTCACCGCGGACATCGGCGTCGCGGCCACCCAGGAGCTCGTCGACAGCCTCCGCACCCGGGTCAAGGTGCTCGGCACCCGCTCCCCCGCGGAGCTGCGCGGCCTGCTGCACGAGGAGCTCGTCGCGCTGATCGGGCCGGACGCCGACCGCACCGTCCGCTCCACCAAGCACGAGGAGGGCCCGGCGGTCGTCCTGGTCGTCGGCGTCAACGGCGTCGGCAAGACCACCACCACCGGCAAGCTCGCCCGCGTGCTGGTCGCCGACGGCCGACGGGTGGTGCTCGGCGCGGCCGACACCTTCCGCGCCGCCGCCGCCGACCAGCTCCAGACCTGGGGCGAGCGGGTCGGCGCGCACACCGTCCGCGGGCCCGAGGGCGGCGACCCGGCCTCGGTCGCGTTCGACGCCGTCAAGGAGGGCATCGCCGAGGGCGTCGACACCGTCCTGATCGACACCGCGGGCCGGCTGCACACCAAGACCGGCCTGATGGACGAGCTCGGCAAGGTCAAGCGCGTCGTCGAGAAGCACGGCCCGGTCGACGAGGTGCTGCTCGTCCTGGACGCCACCACCGGCCAGAACGGCCTCGTCCAGGCCCGGGTCTTCGCCGAGGTCGTCGACATCACCGGCATCGTGCTGACCAAGCTCGACGGCACCGCCAAGGGCGGCATCGTCGTCTCCGTCCAGCGCGAACTCGGCGTGCCGGTCAAGCTGGTCGGCCTCGGCGAGGGCGCCGACGACCTCGCCCCCTTCGAGCCGGCCGCCTTCGTGGACGCCCTGATCGGCGACTGATCGGCAACTGACCGGCGACCGGACGGCACGGCCACCACGGCACGGCCACGACAGCAAGAGCGGCGGGGGCGG
>NZ_BAAALD010000039.1:0-68008 GCF_039528095.1 Kitasatospora arboriphila | reverse complement strand
ACGCCCCCCCCCCCCCCCCCCCCCCCCCGGGCGCCCGCCCCCCCGCTCTTCGTACGACTCGGGTCAGGAGGCGAGCCAGGCCGGCTCGCAGGCGCGGGCCCGGCCGCGGTGGCAGGCGTACGCCAGGGTGCCGAGCAGCAGCCGCGCCTCCGGCGGACAGGCCGCGCTCTCCCTGGTCGGGCGGCGCAGCCAGCGCATCGGCCCGAGCCCGCCGAGCACGGTCGGCGGCGCCGCCACGTACGCGCCCGCACCGTGGCAGACCAGGTCGAGCGAGGCGTCGTCCCAGCCCGTCCGGTAGAGCAGTTCGGGCAGCCGGGGGGCGGTGCCGGGGGCGACGAAGAACAGCAGCCGGCCGGCGGGGGAGGCGATCACCGGCCCGACCTGGGTGCCCATCCGCTCCAGCCGGACGAGCGCCTGCAGACCGGGCTGCTCCGGCACGTCCAGCACGTCGAAGTGCAGACCGGCTGGCAGCAGCACCGGCGCGTCCGCGGCCAGCAGCGCGCGCAGTTCGTCCGCGGGGGTGCCGGGTGCGGCCTTCGGGCCGGGCACCGCGTGCAGGCCGGGGGCGGCGCAGTGCGCGGCGGCGCAGTCGCAGACCCCGGGGGAGCGGTGGTGGGCGCGGGCCGCCCCCGCGACGACCGTCCAGCCGAGGCGGGAGGTGTACTCGCCGGCCGCCCGGAGGGTGGTGGCCCTGGTGCGCCGCAGGGTGCCGCGCGGCGCCAGCCGCAGGTGCCGCAGCCGGAGTTCGCCGAACAGGTTGTCCATGCCTCCCCCAACAGGTTCTGGATGCCGGTGGTTACGGGATTGTGACGGTGCGTCGGACGGACCGCGCGGTGCGGGTGGTGCACCGGAGGCGCGCGCCTGTGGATGCGCTCCGATTCGTGCGGCGCGTTCCAGCAGCCGGCGGGCCCCGGAGCTGCGCAGACCGGGAGGTCGCAGTCGCACGAGGATTCCTCCGTCGTCTGGGGTGCCGTCAAAACCGGTAGCATCAGCGGAAGTTGATCCGCCCCCAGGGCGGGAGCCCATCCGTCGGGCATGTGCCGGGGTCACTGCGAACCGGCTACCAGTGAAGCGCGACGCGGCCACTCTTTGTTCACTCTCAGGGGTGGCGAAAGGTGGCGTTTCCTCGGCGGTGCTCCCCCGGATGGCGGAAATCACGTTACGTTCGGCACACGGAGCACAGCGGACCGTCCACAGTACGAGGGTCCGCCTCCTCGGCAGTCGAGCAGGCACGGTACGTCGAGCAAGCGCCCGGACGGTCGGGCACCACGAGCGGGCCCCGAGGCGGGGCCGGGCGGGATGGGGACGTTCCCATGGGAGAGAAGCAACCGAACGAGAAGCTGACGTCGTGGTTCGCCCGAAGCGGCTGGTCCAAGGGCGAGTTGGCGCGTCAGGTCAACCGTCGGGCCCGCCAGATCGGCGCCCACCACGTCAGCACCGACACCTCCCGGGTGCGCCGCTGGCTCGACGGCGAACAACCCCGCGAGCCCATCCCGAAGATCATGTCCGAGCTGTTCTCCGAGCGCTTCGGCTCGGTGGTCTCCGTCGAGGACCTCGGCCTGCGCGCCGCCGTCCCGGTCTCGACCGTCGGCGGCGGCGTCGACCTGCCCTGGAGCGGCGACCAGACCGTCCAGCTGATCAGCGAGTACTCGCGCAGCGACCTGATGCTCAACCGCCGCGGCTTCCTCGGCACCTCGCTCGCCCTGACCGCCGGCGCCGCCCTGATCGAGCCGATGCAGCGCTGGCTGACCCCCGGCCCCGGCGGCGCGCCGACCCCGATCCTCACCGCCGCCAACGGCGGCGAGCCCTACACCGGCCGGCTCTCCGAGCCCGAGATCCAACTGCTCGAGCAGACCACGGTGATGTTCCGCCAGTGGGACGCGCAGAACGGCGGCGGCCTGCGCCGCAAGGCCGTGGTCGGCCAGCTCCACGAGGTCACCGACCTCCTCCAGGAGTCCTATCCCGAGCCCACCACCAAGCGCCTCTTCCGCCTGACCGCCGAACTCGCCCACCTGGCCGGCTGGATGTCCTACGACGTCGGCATGCACCCCAGCGCCCAGAAGTACTACGTCCTGGCCCTCCATGCCGCCAAGGAAGCGGGGGACCGCCCGTTCGGCGCCCTCATCCTGACCGACATGAGCCGCCAGATGATCCACCTCAACCGCGGCGAGGACGCCCTGGAGCTCATCCACCTCGCCCAGTACGGCAGCCGCGACACCGCCACCCCCCGCCAGCAGGCGCTGCTGTACGCGATGGAGGCCCGCGCCTACGCCACCATCGGCGAGGTCAACCGCTGCGCCCGGGCCGCCCGCCTGGCCGAGGACACCTTCAGCGACTGCCGCACCGGCGACGCCGACCCGAACTGGCTCACCTTCTTCTCCGAGGCCGAGCTCAACGCCGAGAACGCGCACTCCTTCCGCGACCTGGCGTACCACTCCAGCCGCAGCCAGCTGTACGCCTCGATGTCCGCGCCGGTGATGGAGCGCGCCGTCGACCTGTTCCGCCAGGACGGCGACCACGTCCGCAGCTACGCCTTCAACCTGATCGGCATGGCCAGCGTCCACCTGCTGCAGAACGAGCCCGAGCAGGCCGCGGTGATGGCCGAGCAGGCCGTCGACATCGCCACCAAGGTCCGCTCCGAGCGGCTGAACACCCGCGTCCGCAAGACCACCGAGGCCGCCAACCGCCAGTACAAGGGCGTGCCCGAGGTCTCCCGGCTCGCCGAGCGGGTCGTGCAGGACATCCCGGAGTTCGCCTCGGCGGTCTGACCGCCACCCGCGAGGAGGCCGGATTCCGGCCACTCGCCCCCCGACCCCGACCGTGGGGGTCCGTGCGGCCTCGTATCCGTACGGGCTCCCCCGCCCTCCGGCCCGCGGGCCCCCACGGTCGGTGAACCACCCCGTACCCGCTGTACCGAGCGGCGGAACGGTAACGCAAGATCTGTCATGGCACGGCCGTGGTTCACGCGCTCGTAACGCTCCCGTCGGTTGCGTCACGGCAGCGAAACACCGAGCCGCATCGGCCGAAATCAGCCTTCGGCACTCTCCTTCACATCGCCGACACCCCGGGTGGCACGGGACAGGGATCCCGGGCGTGGAGCGGCTTCCATTCACGAGGAGACGCCGATGCCGGACGGCTTCAGCGCGGGCGATACCGCCTTTGTGTTCATCTGTGCGGCCCTGGTCATGTTGATGACACCGGGTCTGGCCTTCTTCTACGGAGGCATGGTCAGGGTAAAGAGCACCCTCAACATGCTGGTCATGAGCTTCATCACGCTCGCGATCGTCAGCGTCCTGTGGGTCCTCTACGGCTACAGCCTCGCCTTCGGGCCGGACGCCGGCGCCGGCCTCATCGGCAACCTGGACTTCCTGGGCTTCCGCGGCATCGGGATGAACGACCTCAGCGGCACCATCCCGGTCACCGGGTTCGCCGCCTTCCAGCTGATGTTCGCGATCATCACCCCGGCCCTGATCAGCGGCGCCATCGCGGACCGCGCCAAGTTCACCGCCTGGTCGCTGTTCGTGGCGCTCTGGGTCACCGTCGTCTACTTCCCGGTCGCGCACTGGGTGTTCGCCTTCGACAAGGGCAACGGCGGCTGGCTCGGCGACCGCAACGGCGTCATCGACTTCGCCGGCGGCACCGCCGTCCACATCAACGCGGGTGTCGCGGGCCTGGCGCTCGCCCTGATCCTCGGCAAGCGCATCGGCTTCAAGAAGGACCCGATGCGCCCGCACAGCCTCCCGCTGGTGATGCTCGGCTCCGGCCTGCTGTGGTTCGGCTGGTTCGGCTTCAACGCCGGCTCCGCGCTGGCCGCCAACGGCGTCGCCGGCATGGCCTTCCTCAACACCCAGGTGGCCACCGCCGCCGCCGTCCTCGGCTGGCTCGCCTACGAGAAGATCAAGCACGGCGCGTTCACCACCCTGGGCGCCGCCTCCGGCGCGGTCGCCGGCCTGGTCGCCATCACCCCCGCCTGCGGCTCGGTCTCCGCGCTCGGCGCCATCGCCATCGGCGTCATCGCCGGTGTCGCCTGCGCCGCGGCGATCAGCCTCAAGTACAAGCTCGGCTTCGACGACTCCCTCGACGTGGTCGGCGTCCACCTCGTCGGCGGTGTCATCGGCTCGCTGCTGATCGGCCTCTTCGCCACCGGCCACGTCGGCCAGACCGCCCAGGGCCTGTTCTACGGCGGCGGGTTCGAGCAGCTCGGCAAGCAGGCGCTCGGCGTCGTCGCGGTCGCGGCGTACTCCTTCGTCGTCACCGGCATCCTGGGCCTGGCCATCCACAAGACCATCGGCTTCCGGGTCTCCGAGGAGGTCGAGGTGTCCGGCATCGACCAGGCCGAGCACGCCGAGTCCGCCTACGACTTCACCGCCGTCGGCGCCAGCCTCGTCCGCGCCGTCTCCGCCGCTCCCGCCGCCACCGCCAGCACCGCCGAGAAGGCCGAGGTCGACGCCTGATGAAGCTCATCACCGCAGTCATCAAGCCGCACCGCCTGGACGACGTGAAGGAGGCCCTGCAGGCCTTCGGCGTCCACGGCCTGACCGTCACCGAGGCCAGCGGCTACGGCCGGCAGCGCGGCCACACCGAGGTCTACCGGGGCGCGGAGTACACCGTCGACCTGGTGCCCAAGGTCCGCATCGAGATCCTCGTCGAGGACGACGACGCCGAGCAGCTGATCGACGTCGTGGTCAAGGCCGCCCGCACCGGCAAGATCGGCGACGGCAAGGTCTGGGCCGTCCCGGTCGACACGGCGGTGCGCGTCCGCACCGGCGAGCGCGGCCCCGACGCGCTCTAGCATCAGCACCACACGCTCTTGGCGGACCTGCCCACCGGCAGGTCCGCCGGACGCGTATCCGGCACCCCGCCCCACGGATGGGATCTCCGACGTGACCACGACCGAAGCCCACCCCTCCGACCCGGCCCGCCCGGACGACCACGGCGCCGCCCGCGCCCGGCTGCTCGCCGACCCCGGTCTCGGCGGCGCCGCCCGCCGCACCGCCCTCGCCCGGCTCACCGACGGCTGGCTCGCGGGCCTCCACCGGGACGCCGGCGCACCCGCCGGCACCGCGCTCGTCGCGGTCGGCGGCTACGGCCGCGGCGAACTCTCCCCGCGCAGCGACCTCGACGTCCTGCTGCTGCACGACGGCCCGATCGACCCCCGGCTGCCGGAACGCATCTGGTACCCGGTCTGGGACTCCGGCGCCGCCCTCGACCACGCCGTCCGCACCCTCGACGAGGCCCGCGCCGTCGCCGCGGACGACCTCAAGGCGCAGCTCGGCCTGCTGGACGCCCGCCACATCGCCGGCGACGCCGCGCTCACCGCCTCGCTCCGCTCCACCCTGCTCGCCGACTGGCGGGCCGGCGCCGCCGGCCGGCTGCCCGAACTCCAGCAGCTGTGCACCGAGCGCGCCGAACGCCACGGGGAGCTCTCCTTCCTCCTCGAACCCGACCTCAAGGAGGCCCGCGGCGGCCTGCGGGACGTGGTCGCGCTCAAGGCCATCGCCGCCACCTGGCTCGCCGACGCCCCCCGCGACGGCCTGGAGGCCGCCGCCGCCCGCCTCGCCGACGTCCGCGACGCCCTGCACCTCACCACCGGCCGCGCCACCGAGCGCCTCAGCCTGCAGGACCAGGACCAGGTCGCCGCCCGGCTCGGCGTCCTCGACGCCGACACCCTGCTCCGCCAGGTCTACGAGGCCGCCCGCACCATCACCTACGCCTCCGACGTCACCTGGCGGGCCGTGGACCGCGTCCTCGCCGCCCGCAGCAACCGCGGCCGCCGGCTCTCCCGGATCGCCTTCCCGTTCAGCGGCACCGGCCGCGGCTCCGGCGCGGTCGCCAAGGGCGCCGTGGAGCGCCGCCCGCTCGCCGAGGGCGTCGTCGAGCAGGACGGCGAGGCCGTGCTCGCCCAGGGCGCCCGCCCCGCGCAGGACCCGGTGCTGCCGCTGCGCGCCGCCGCCGCGGCCGCGCAGGCCGGCCTCACCGTCGCCTACGCCACCGTCCGGCGGCTGGCCGCCGAGACCAGGCCGCTGCCGGTGCCGTGGCCCGACGAGGCCCGCGAGCAGCTGATCACCCTGCTCGGCGCCGGCGAGGCCTGCCTGCCGGTCTGGGAGGCGCTGGAGGCCGAGGGGCTGATCACCCGGCTGCTGCCGGACTGGGAGCGGGTGCGCTGCCGCCCGCAGCGCAACGCCGTGCACCGCTGGACGGTCGACCGGCACCTGATCGAGACCGCCGTCAGGGCCGCCGCGATGACCCGCCGGGTGGCCCGCCCCGACCTGCTGCTCGTCGCCGCACTGCTGCACGACATCGGCAAGGGCTGGCCCGGCGACCACTCCGAGGCCGGCGAGGTCATCGTCCGCGACGTCGCCGCCCGGATGGGCTTCGACAAGACCGACACCGACACCCTCGCTCTGCTGGTCCGCCACCACCTGACGCTGGTCGACACCGCGACCCGCCGCGACCCCGACGACCCGGCCACCGTCGACGCGATCACCAAGGTGGTCGGCACCCTGCCGCACCTGGAGCTGCTGCACGCCCTGACCGAGGCCGACGCCACCGCCACCGGCCCGGCCGCCTGGAGCAGCTGGCGCGCCTCGCTGGTGGGCAACCTGGTCGCCCGGGCGGCGGCCCGCCTCGCCGGCGGCGTCAGCCACCCGCCGGCCGGCGACCCGACCGCCGAGCAGGAACGGCTCGCCGTGGAGGCCGCCCGCACCGGCGGACCCGCGCTCTCGCTGCACGCCCACACCGAGACGGGCAGCACCGGCACCACCGGCACCGAGCCGATGGGCGTCGAGCTCACCCTGGCCATCCCCGACCGTCCCGGGCTGCTCGGCACGGTCGCGGGCGTCCTGGCGCTGCACCGGCTCACCGTCCGCTCCGCCTCGCTGCGCGAGCTCGACCCGATCGACGCCGACCCGGTGCTGCTGCTCTCCTGGACGGTCGCCGCCGAGTACGGCGAACTGCCGGAGGCGGCCCGGCTCCGCGCCGACCTGCGCCGGGCCCTGGAGGGCTCGCTGGACGTCGCCCGCAAGCTCGCCGAACGCGATGCCGCCGCGCCCCGGCGGCGCGGCATCGCCACCCCGCCCCCGGTGGTCTCGGTCGCCCCCGGCGCGTCCTCCAGCGCGACCATCCTGGAGGTCCGCGCGCACGACGCGCCGGGCCTGCTGCACCGGATCGGCCGGGCCCTGGACGCGGCCGGGGTGCGGGTGCGCACCGCGCACGTCTCCACCCTCGGCGCCGACGCGGTGGACGCCTTCTACGTCACCGACGCGGAGGGTCTGCCGCTGGCCGCGGACCGCGCGGTGCAGGTGGCCAGAGCGGTGCAGGAGGCGCTCGGCTGAGCCCCGCGCGGGCGGCCGGGGAGCCGGTGCGCCCGCGGGAATCCCGGGATGGAGACCGTTCGCCGGGCGGCCGGATACCCTGGGGGCGACGACAGTACCCGTACCGATGCCGCAAGGGACCCGCGACCGACGTGTTCGACACTCTCTCCGACCGCCTCGCAGCGACGTTCAAGAACCTCCGGGGCAAGGGCCGCCTCAGCGAGGCGGACATCGACGCCACCGCCCGCGAGATCCGGATCGCGCTGCTGGAGGCGGACGTCGCGCTGCCCGTGGTGCGGGCGTTCATCAAGCAGGTGAAGGACCGGGCCCTCGGCGCGGAGGTCTCCGGCGCGCTGAACCCGGCCCAGCAGATCATCAAGATCGTCAACGAGGAGCTCATCAGCATCCTCGGCGGCGAGACCCGGCGCCTGCGCTACGCGAAGAGCGGCCCGACCGTCATCATGCTGGCCGGTCTGCAGGGTGCCGGTAAGACGACGCTCGCCGGCAAGCTCGGCCACTGGCTGAAGCAGCAGAAGCACACCCCGCTGCTGGTCGCCTGCGACCTCCAGCGCCCCAACGCGGTCACCCAGCTGGGCGTCGTGGCCGACCGCGCCGGCGTGGCCTTCTACGGCCCGGAGCCGGGCAACGGCGTCGGCGACCCGGTGAAGGTGGCCCGCGACTCGATCGAGTACGCCCGCCAGAAGCAGTACGACGTGGTCATCGTCGACACCGCCGGCCGCCTCGGCATCGACGCCGAGATGATGCAGCAGGCCGCCGACATCCGGGCCGCGGTCGACCCGGACGAGGTCCTGTTCGTGGTCGACGCCATGGTCGGCCAGGACGCGGTCACCACCGCCCAGGCCTTCCTCGACGGCGTCGACTTCACCGGCGTGGTGCTCTCCAAGCTCGACGGCGACGCCCGCGGCGGTGCCGCGCTCTCGGTCGCGCACGTGACCGGCCGCCAGATCATGTTCGCCTCCAACGGCGAGAAGGTCGACGACTTCGACGCCTTCCACCCGGACCGGATGGCCTCGCGCATCCTCGGCATGGGCGACATGCTCTCGCTCATCGAGAAGGCCGAGCAGACCTTCTCGCAGGCCGAGGCCGAGAAGATGGCCTCCAAGCTGCAGGGCGGCGGCAAGGACTTCACGCTGGACGACTTCCTGTCCCAGCTGGAGCAGGTCCGCAAGATGGGCTCGATCTCCAAGCTGCTCGGGATGCTGCCCGGCATGGGCCAGATCCGCGACCAGATCAACAACATCGACGACAAGGACGTCGACCGCGTCGGCGCGATCATCAAGTCGATGACCCCCGCCGAGCGCACCGACCCGAAGCTGATCAACGGCTCGCGCCGGCTGCGCATCGCCAAGGGTTCCGGCGTCCAGGTCGGCGAGGTCAACAACCTGGTCGAGCGGTTCTTCGAGGCCCGCAAGATGATGTCCGCGATGGCCTCGGGCAAGGGCATCCCCGGCATGCCGGGCATTCCCGGGATGGGCGGCGGCGGCAAGCGCTCCGCCAAGAAGGCCCCGGTCGCCAAGGGCAAGCGCAAGTCCGGCAACCCGCTGAAGCGGGCCCAGGAGGAGGCGGCCGCCGCCGAGCGCCGCGCGCTCGGCCCCGGCCAGGGCCAGCAGGCCGCGCCGGGCGGCGCCTTCGGCCTCGGCGCGGGCAAGGGCCCGTCCGACTTCGAACTGCCCAAGGAGTTCAAGGACCTGCTCTGACGGTCCCCGACCGCCGGCCCGCCGCACCTCCCCGAGGAGCGGCGGGCCGGCGGCGTCCCCGGGCCCGCCGTGGCCGATCGCCGGGGCCGCCCGGCGTCCCACCGCACACATGCACGATGATGGTGGTGTGCGAGTGAGGATCAGGGAACCCCGACCGGACGACGTGGCCCCGTACGCCGAGGCGGTGCGCCGCTCGGCCGATCACATAGGCCGGTGGAACCCGGTCGAACCGGACGGCCTCGCCGAGCTGCTGGACCGTCAGGGCCCGGGCCTGCGCACCTTCCTGATCGAGGACGTCGACACCGGCGGGCTCGTCGGCAAGTGCAACGTGGCCAACATCGTGATGGGCCGGTTCTGCAACGGCGCCCTCGGCTACGACTCCTACCTGCCCTACGCGGGCACCGGACGGATGACCGAGGGCATGCGGCTGGTGGTCGACCGCTGCTTCGCCCCCGGCGAGCGCGGCGGGCTCGGCCTGCACCGGCTGGAGATCAACGTGCAGCCGGACAACGCCCGTTCCGTCGCCATGGCCGAGCGGCTCGGCTTCCGCCACGAGGGCTTCACCCCGCGGATGCTGTTCCTCTCAGGCGCCTGGCGCGACCACGAGCGGTACGCGCTGACCGCCGAGGAGTGGACCCCGATCGACCGCTGACCCGCGTCGTCCGACCGTCGGCCCGCGTCCGCCCCGGGCCCGCGGCGGACGGACGTCCACCCCGGGCCCGCGGCGGCTCAGCGGGGCTGTTCGGCCACCACGTAGCGGAACACGTTGGCCATCCGGACGGAGGCGTCCGCCTGCACGAAGGGGTGCAGCGCCTCCTCCAGCTCCTTGGTCACCAGCGCCGGGCCCCACTCCTCGATCGCGCCCCCGTACAGACCGGTGGAGAGCATGCCGCGGACCGCGCTGTCGAGGTCCGGGTAGGCGAACGGACAGCTGACCCGGCCGCTGCCGGCGGGTCGGAGCCCGACGCCCGCGCACAGCTCCTCCAGTGCGCCGGGGGAGCTCAGCGCGAACGGGTCGAAGGACGGCGTCCGGACCGACCGGCGCCGGGCCACCTCCAGCACGCCCGCGCTCTCGCACCGCTCCGGCGGACCCCAGCCGGCCAGCACCACGTGCCCGCCCTGCAGGGTCAGCGCCGCGGCCTCCAGCACCAGCACCGCCGGATCCGCCACGTAGGCGAGCTCCTCGAAAACGGTGACCAGCGAATACGCCGAGCGGGGGACGGACTGGCCCGACCGGTCGACGCCGCCGGCGCCCGCCACCCGCAGCCGCCGGCCCTCCGCGAGCTCGCGCAGCTCGGCCTCCGCCTCCAGCCCGGCCACCTGCGCGCCGCGCTCCGCGGCGAGCAGCAGGGCGAGCCCCGAGCGGCATCCGAGACCGAGCAGGCTGGTCGCCGGACCGACCTCCAGCCGCCGGTATACCGCCTGGTAGAGCGGCACCAGCATCCGCTCCTGGATCTCCGCCCAGTCACGCGCCCGACCGTGCGACCCCGCTCCGCCACCCGCGTGCGGGCGCTGCGCGGTCGTACCGGTCACCTGCGCTGAAGCCATCGCGGCCTCCCATTCGGTGTGTGCGTCCGATGCTCCGGCTCCCCCCGGTCGTGTCCCGCCCCGCCTTCCAGCGAACAGCGCCCCGGCCCCGCCGTCCAGAGGTGTGCAGGGAGTGTCCGTGCGCCGAGGCGTGCGCCCCCGCAGTGCGCCGGTGAAACGGATTCACGGTCGGCACACCGATCGCCGTACCATTCGCCCCATGGCCAAGACACCCGTACTCACCCCCCAGTCGGAAGACTTTCCCCGCTGGTACCAGGACCTGATCAACAAGGCCGAACTGGCCGACAACGGTCCGGTGCGCGGAACGATGGTCATCCGACCGTACGGGTACAGCCTGTGGGAGCGGATGCAGCAGGAGATGGACGCCCGGATCAAGCGCGCCGGTGCCCAGAACGCCTACTTCCCGATGTTCATCCCGCAGTCCTACCTGACCAAGGAGGCCGAGCACGTCGAGGGCTTCGCGCCCGAGCTCGCCGTGGTCACCCACGGCGGCGGCAAGGAGCTGGAGGAGCCGGTCGTCGTCCGCCCCACCTCCGAGACGATCATCAACGAGTACTTCTCGAAGTGGGTCCAGAGCCACCGCGACCTGCCGCTGCTGATCAACCAGTGGGCCAACGTCGTCCGCTGGGAGCTCCGCCCGCGCGTCTTCCTGCGCACCACCGAGTTCCTCTGGCAGGAGGGCCACACCGCCCACGCCACCTACGAGGACGCCCGCGCCTACGCCTCGCGCATCCACACCGAGGTCTACGGCGACTTCATGACCAATGTGCTCGGCATCGACGTGGTGCTCGGCCGCAAGACCGCCCGCGAGCGCTTCGCCGGCGCCATCAACACCCTCACGCTCGAAGGCATGATGGGCGACGGCAAGGCCCTGCAGATGGGCACCAGCCACGAGCTGGGCCAGAACTTCGCCAAGGCGTTCAACACCACCTACCAGCTGCAGGGCGCCGAGCGCGAGCACGTCTGGCAGACCTCCTGGGGCGTCTCCACCCGCATGGTCGGCGGCCTGATCATGTCCCACGGCGACGACAGCGGCCTGCGGGTGCCGCCGCGCCTCGCCGCCGTCCAGGCCGTGGTGCTGGCGATCAAGGGCGACGAGGCGGTGCTCGCCAAGGTCCGCGAGATCGGCGCCGCCCTGGAGGCCGTGGGCGTGCGCACCGTCGTCGACGACCGGACGGACACCCCGTTCGGCCGCCGCGCCGTCGACTGGGAGCTCAAGGGCGTCCCGCTGCGCATCGAGGTCGGCCCGCGCGACCTGGAGAACGGCACCGCGATGCTGGTCCGCCGGATCGCCGGCGGCAAGGAGCCGGTCGCGGCCGACTCCCTGGCCGCGGTCGTGCCCGGCATCCTGGAGGAGGACCAGGAGCTGCTGCTCCGCCAGTCCCGCGAGCGCCGCGAGTCCCGCACGGTCGACGTCGCCTCCGTGGAGGAGGCCGTCGAGGCCGCCGCCACCGGCTGGGGCCGCATCTCCTGGGCCGACCTCGGCCCGGAGGGCGAGGCCGAGCTGGCCGAGCAGGGCGTCTCGGTGCGCTGCATCGTCGCCGCCGACGGGTCCGTGCCGGAGGCCGACGACCAGCCCGGCAACGTCGCGATCGTCGCCCGCGCCTACTGACCGCCGCCGCCCGGTCCACCGGCCGCCCCGAGCGGCCTGGCGGGTGCCGGGTACCGGGTGCCGGGCGCCGGGCCGGAGAGTCAACGATCGTGGAGCGGACGGGCGGCGCCGGTCGGGGAACGGTACAAACCGAAGCCGCTCCGGAACCGGCTCCGTTGCAATTCGATGCCGATTCAGCGGATTGTTAACCGAGGTTTGCACACTGCTCGTCGATGCTACTCGCCGGTCAACTCCCGGCGGTGCGAAACAAGCGGTACGGTATACGGCCCGTGGCCCTGTCAATTTTGACCGGGCTGCGGGCCGTCCGCCTTGGGACGGCGTGCGCGTTCCCCGGGAGATAGCCGAGAGCCCCGCCGAGAATCGACGGGTCCACAGATGCAGGGGGTTGGTCTTGCGTCAGGTCAGAACAACGCAATTCAGGAGCGGGTGCGCATTCCTGAGAGATTGCTGGGAATTCCCGGTGAACGGGAACTCGCGGAACATCGGCCCTCTCTCCATCGTTGGTCCAGCGTGAGCACGACACAGCCTCTCGTCCTCGCGGCCGAACTGGCCGCCGCCTGGAGCGACATCCAGGCCCACCACCAGGACCTGCCCGACCTCGCCTCGCCCGAGGCGCTGATCGGCGAGTCCTCCTCGGCGTGCGGCACCCGGCTCGGTTTCGAGCGGTTGCTGCACGAAGCCGCCCACGGGCTGGCCGCCGCGCGGGAGATCCGCGACACCTCGCGGGCCGGCCGCTACCACAACCGGCGCTTCCTGATGCTCGCCTCCGAGCTCGGGCTGGCCCACCCGGTCGAGCCGCACGCCAGCAGCGGCTTCTCCCAGGTGACCATGCTCAAGGAGACGCAGGACAGGTACGCCGACACCATCGAGCGGCTGGAGCGCGCCCTCGGCGCCCACCAGCTCGCCGTCGCGGGCGAGGGCGGCCACCGGGCCTTCCGCGGTCCGGCGGCGCGGCACGGCTCGTCCGGTGGCGGCGTCCGCGTCAAGGCGGTGTGCGGCTGCGGGCGGAACGTCCGTGTCGTCCCCTCCGTGCTCGCCCAGGCGTCCATCGTCTGCGGCGCCTGCCAGCAGCCGTTCAAGATCGGCTGAGTACCGCCCGCCGGCCGCCGTGCCGTCGGTGAAAACCCTCCAGTTCGACAGTTCGCTGTGCTCGGCTCTACCGGGGGCGGGGGCCCTCGGTCGGGCCGATCTGCAGTGCTGTCGTCCGTGCTGTCGTCATCGCTCGTCGCCGTGCACCGCTCCCGGCAGGGTCCTGCCGGGGCCCCGTGCCGCGCTGCCGGGCCCGTCGCGCGCCATTCCCGCCGCTCCGGCCGGCGGCGACCCCGCGCGGGCCGGTTCGGGCCCTCGGCCCGACTGTGGCAGAATGGACAGCTGAGTACTCGGCAGCCGAGCAGGACCCCTCTCTCCTACGGCTGGCGTGTCCCTTGAACGGCCGGTCGCCGCAACCCCACGCGGTGGCAGCGGCCGCTCACCCACGTCAACACCAGGAGAATCCACTCCCGTGGCAGTCAAGATCAAGCTCAAGCGTCTCGGCAAGATTCGCTCCCCGCACTACCGCATCGTCGTCGCCGACTCGCGCACCAAGCGTGACGGCCGCGCGATCGAGGAGATCGGCATCTACCAGCCGACCTACAACCCCTCGAAGATCGAGGTCGACGGCGACCGCGCCCAGTACTGGCTGTCCGTCGGCGCCCAGCCGACCGAGCCGGTCCTCGCCATCCTCAAGCTCACCGGTGACTGGCAGAAGTTCAAGGGCCTGCCCGCGCCGGAGCCGCTGAAGGTCGCCGAGCCGAAGGTCGAGGACTTCTCGCACCTGTTCGCCAAGGCCGTCGCCGGGTTCGAGGACAGCACCACCGGTGTTGCCATCACCCCGAAGGCCAAGAAGGCGGACAAGGCCGAGGCTGACGCCGAGGCCGCCTCCACCGAGGCCTGAGCATGATCGAGGAAGCCCTCGACCACCTGGTGAAGGGCATCGTCGAGCACCCCGACGAGGTGCAGGTGCGCTCGCGCAACCTGCGCCGGGGCAACACCATCGAGGTCCGGGTCCACCCCGACGACCTCGGCAAGGTGATCGGCCGCGGGGGCCGCACGGCCCGCGCACTGCGCACCGTGGTGGGTGCGCTCGGCGGCCGCAACGTCCGGGTCGACCTCGTCGACGTGGACAGCATCCGCTGACGCGGAGCCGTCAGGTCATCGTCAGGTACCAGGGGCCGGCCGGGACGCACAGCGTCCCGGCCGGCCCTTCTGGCGTTCACCGCCCGGCGTGACGCCGGGACCGGGCCGGACGCCGAGGACCGGGTCACGAGAACCAGGTCACGAGAACTGGGTCACGAGAACCAGGTCAGACAGAGCAGGCCGGCCGGAGCCAGACCGGCCGGAGCCAGGAACGCGCCGCGGGCGCGGGAACACCCAGGAGAACGATCACCGTGCAGCTCGTCGTCGGCAGGATCGGCCGTGCCCACGGCATCAGGGGCGACGTCAGTGTCGAGGTCCGCACCGACGAACCCGAACTCCGGCTCGGACCGGGCGCCGTCCTGCTCACCGACCCGGCCTCCACAGGCCCGCTGACCGTCGAGTCCGGCAAGGTGCACAGCGGCCGGCTGCTGATCCGCTTCGCCGGCGTCAAGGACCGCAACGCCGCCGAGGCGCTGCGCGGCACCATGCTGATCGCCGAGGTCGACCCGGAGGAGAGCCCCGACGACCCGGACGAGTACTACGACCACCAGCTGATCGGCCTGGACGTGGTGCTCACCGACGGCACCCTGATCGGCGAGCTCTCCGAGGTCGTCCACCTGCCGTACCAGGACCTGCTCACGGTCACCCGGCCGGACGGCAGCGAGGTGCTGGTGCCGTTCGTCGAGCAGATCGTCCCCACCATCGACCTGGAGAACCAGCGCGCCGTGATCACGCCGCCGGCCGGGTTGATCGAACCGCTGGAGTCCGAGACGGACGCCGAGGCCGGCCCGGTCTCCGAGGCGGGTTCGGGCTCCGAGGGCGGCGAGGAGTCGGCGGGCGGTGCCGGGCGTGAGTGAGATGCGGATCGACGTCGTCACGATCTTCCCCGAGTACCTGGAGCCGCTGAACGTCTCCCTGGTCGGCAAGGCCCGGGCGCGCGGCCAGCTGGACGTGCACCTGCACGACCTGCGCAGCTGGACGACCGACGTGCACCGCACCGTCGACGACACCCCGTACGGCGGCGGCCCCGGCATGGTGATGAAGCCCGAGCCGTGGGGCGCCGCCCTGGACGCCGTGCTCGCGCAGGGGCCGGAGGGAGAGGTGCCGACCCTCGTCGTCCCGACCCCGAGCGGCCGCCCGTTCACCCAGGAGCTCGCCCAGGACCTGGCCGGCCGCTCCTGGCTGGCCTTCGCCCCGGCCCGGTACGAGGGCATCGACCGACGGGTCATCGAGGAGGCCGCCACCCGGATGCCGGTGGTCGAGGCGTCGATCGGCGACTACGTGCTGGCGGGCGGCGAGGTCGCCGTCCTGGTGATGGTCGAGGCCGTCGCCCGGCTGCTGCCCGGGGTGCTGGGCAACGCCGAGTCCCACCGGGACGACTCCTTCGCGCCCGGCGCCATGGCCGATCTCCTCGAAGGCCCCGTCTACACCAAGCCCGCCGAGTGGCGCGGCCGCGAGGTGCCGGAGGTGCTGCTCAGCGGCCACCACGGCAAGATCGCGCGCTGGCGCCGCGAGCAGGCCTTCGCCCGGACCCTGGCCAACCGGCCCGACCTGGTCGACCGCTGGCGGCTCGGCTCCTTCGACAAGAAGGAGCGCGAGGCGCTCAACCTGCTCGGCCTGGTCTGGGACGAGGAGGCCGGCCGATTTCGGTCGACGGCTGGGGCTGTGGAAGAATAGGCGACTGTTGTCTGTCGCTGGGCGTCCCCCTCGGGGTCGCCACGTGGCCCGACGCGCCCGCCACAGGGGGTTCGTCGCCAGTCCATGCGGCCCGCAGCACCATCCTTTCTCACGACTTCCGTGGACGGCCTGTGGCGTCTGCGATGGAGAGCACCATGAGCAACAAGCTCGCTGCTGTCGACGCGGCTTCGCTGCGGTCCGACATCCCGTCCTTCCGTCCGGGTGACACCCTCAAGGTCCACGTCCGGGTCATCGAGGGCAACCGCTCCCGCGTCCAGGTCTTCCAGGGCGTCGTCATCCGCCGTCAGGGCTCCGGCATCGGTGAGACCTTCACCGTCCGCAAGGTCAGCTTCAACGTCGGCGTGGAGCGCACCTTCCCGGTGCACACCCCGGTCGTCGAGAAGATCGAGGTCGTGACCCGCGGTGCCGTCCGCCGCGCCAAGCTGTACTACCTCCGTGACCTGCGCGGCAAGGCCGCGAAGATCAAGGAGAAGCGCGACAAGTGATCCGTCGTCCCGGTCCGCCGGGACACGGAGTCTCGGGCCGGGCGCACGCTCCCGGGCCGCAGGCCTTGGCGTTTCAGGCCCTGGGGATAGGCTCAGCCCGATGACCACGCACGAACCTTCCACGGACCGCGACGGATGGTCCGCACCCACCGGTGCGGACCATCCGGCGCGGTCCGTGGTCGTTCCCGCCGGTCCCGACCCGGATTCCGACCCGGATTCCGATTCGGAATCCGCCCCGGAACCGGCCCCGGAGGAGGACTCCGGCCGGGGCTGGGGCCGCGACCTCCTGCTGATCGGCGGGACGTGCCTGCTCCTGCTGCTCGTGGTGAACGCCTTCGTGGCACGGCCGTTCGCGGTGCCGTCCGGTTCGATGGAGAACACCCTCCGGCCCGGCGACCGGGTGGTGGCCAACGAACTCGCCTACGCCTTCGGCGGGCACGTACGGCGCGGCGACGTCGTTGTGTTCGACGGGACCGGTTCCTTCCTGCCGTACGCGGACGAGCCCTCGGCCGGCCGACGGCTGCTGGACCGCCTCGGACTCGCTCCGGGAGGCGACTCGGTGTTCGTGAAGCGGGTGATCGGCGTGGGCGGCGACAGGGTGACGTGCTGCGGATCGGACGGACGGCTCAGGGTGAACGGGGTACCGCTGGACGAGAGCGCCTACCTGGCGCCCGGGGACGCGCCGTCGCGCGTGCCCTTCGACGTGGTGGTGCCGGACGGACGGCTCTGGGTGATGGGCGACCACCGCAGCGACTCCCGTGACTCGCGTGACCACCTCGGTGAGCCCGGGGGCGGCTTCGTCCCGGAGTCCAGGGTGATCGGCCGCGCCGAGTGGGTGGTCTTCCCGTTCGGCCGCTGGACTTCGCTCGACCGGCCCGAGGCTTTCGCCGCAACAGGGGGGACTGGTGGCCATGGGCACCCGAGGTAGGGGCAGGACGATCGAGGCCGAGCCGGAGCAGGGCCGCCCCAGCACCCCGGTGCGCGGCCGGGCCGACCGGCGCCGGACCGCCCAGCGGGCCGCCCGCAGGCGGCGGCGTTCGCTGCTGCGCGAGATACCCCTGGTGGTGGTCGTCGCGCTGGTGATCGCACTGGTGCTGAAGACGTTCTTCGTCCAGGTCTTCGTCATCCCCTCGGGGTCGATGGAGGAGACCATCCAGATCGGCGACCGCGTCCTGGTGGACAAGCTCACGCCGTGGTTCGGCAACGAGCCGGGCCGGGGCGAGGTCGTGGTCTTCCGCGACCCCGGCGGCTGGCTGGAGAACGACCGCAACCCGTCCGACGACGGGCCGGTGGTCAAGAAGGTCAAGCAGGTCTTCTCCTCGGTGGGCCTGCTGCCCTCCGACAACGAGCACGACCTGATCAAGCGGGTCATCGGTGTCGCCGGCGACACCGTGGAGTGCTGCGACCCCCAGGGGCGGGTGAAGGTCAACGGCAACCCGGTGGACGAGCCCTACCTGGCACCGGGCAACGTGCCGTCCCGCCAGCCGTTCAAGGTCACCGTGCCCGCCGGGCGGCTGTGGGTGATGGGCGACCACCGCGACCTCTCGGCGGACTCCCGCTTCCACATGTCCAACCCCGGCAACGGCACCATCCCGGTGAGCAACGTCGTCGGCCGGGCCTTCCTCATCGCCTGGCCGCTGCCGAGGCTCGGTCAACTCGACGTGCCGACGTCACTCTCCTCGATCCGGGCCGGTTCGGCATCCGGATCCTCCCCGGTCACGCACGCGTCGACCGCACAGGCACCCGCCGCGGCGCTCCCCGCGCCGACCGGATTGGTCGGCCTTCCGCCGACTCCTGCGGAACCCTCGCTCGTTATGGGTGTGTTGGGCGTCCTTCCGTTCGCCGTCAGGCGGAGGTCGACCGGGCCACGGCGGACCCGCCGGTCCGGTTGATGGATCCGGCCGCCGTGTGGGAGCACGGGCGGGCCGATCGGGAGTGATAGAGAAGTGCTGGAATGCTCGGCGCATGGTCTCTCGTGACCTTCCCGGGTTCTCGGGTCGCCACCGGTGTCGGACGAGCCCTCTGCGGGCAGGCTGATGCGGGTCGACGGTCGGTTACGGAGCGTGGTGCCCGCTGTGCGGCACTGGTGAGCGCGGGCGCACGGGCGTCCGCACAGCAGGGAGGAGATGTCGTGGGGGATCTGGTGGTCGGTGCCCGCTCGGGCGCCCCGGAGCCCGAGGGCACGGGGGGCCGCGCGGTCCGGTCGGCCCAGTCCGGGCAAGCCGTGCAGCCCGCCGACGCGGGCACGGCTGCCGCCGCCGGCGGTAGGCTCGTCGGTGCCCCGAACGACGCGGAGGACGTGGTGAGCGAGGCCGCGGAGGAGAACGACACCGCGCAGGACAGCCCCGATCAGGCCGCCCGGCGGCCGCAGCGGCAGCGGTCGTTCTGGAAGGAACTGCCGATCCTGATCGGCATCGCGCTGATCCTGGCGCTGGTGATCAAGACCTTCTTCGTCCAGGCCTTCTCGATCCCGTCCGGCTCGATGGAGCAGACGCTGAAGATCGGCGACCGCGTCCTGGTCGACAAGCTGACCCCCTGGTTCGGATCCGAGCCGGAGCGCGGTGAGGTCGTGGTCTTCCACGACCCGGGCGGCTGGCTGAACGACGAGCCGACCCAGCAGAACAGCAACGCCTTCGTCCGCGGCATCCAGAACGTCTTCAGCTTCATCGGCCTGATGCCGTCGTCCAACGAGAAGGACCTCATCAAGCGGGTCATCGCGGTCGGCGGCGACACGGTCGAGTGCCAGGGCAGCGGGCCGGTCAAGGTGAACGGCGTCGCCCTGGACGAGCCGTACCTGTACCCCGGCAACACCCCGTGCGGCGAGAAGCCCTTCGGTCCGGTGAAGGTTCCGGAGGGGCGGATCTGGGTCATGGGCGACCACCGCGGCGACTCGCTGGACTCCCGCTACCACCAGGACCAGCCCGGTGGCGGCACGGTGCCGGTCAAGAACGTCGTCGGCCGCGCCTTCGTCGTCGCCTGGCCGATCGGCGACTGGTCCACCCTGCCGGTGCCGGACACCTTCGACCAGAAGGGCCTCTCCGCCTCCGCGCCGCTCCTGCCGCCGACGGCCGGGGCCGCTGCCGCCGTCCCGGCCGTCTGGTTGCTGCGCCGGAAGAAGCGCTGACCCGGGCGCCGGCATCGAAGCGGGTGCCGGCGCCGGAGCGACTGTCGGCCTGAGTGTCGACGCCGAGGCGGGCACCGAAGCGGGTGCCGGCACCGGAGCGGGGTGGGCGGGCCCCGGGAAACGATCCCCCGCCGACTCTTGCGCGAGCCGCGGTACCGACGAGTAATCTGCTCGGACGTGCCGCGGCTCGCCGGCTCTCCGGAGCCCGGTGCAGTGCCCGTACCGCAGGCGCGGACCACTCAGGGGCGAGCCGGCCGAGCCCGCACCGACCAGGAAGGTGCGACCGCGATGAGCAGTGTCACGGAGCGTCCGGCCACCGCGGCGACACCCCGCAGGCCCCGCCGGAGCATCGCCTCGCTGCTCCAGGGCGTCGCCATCGCCGTCGGCTTCGCGATGCTGGTCGGCGGATTCGCCTACCTCGCGCTGCAGTACCGGCCGTACCGCATCCCCACCACCTCCATGACGCCCACCCTGAAGAACGGCGACACCGTGCTCGCCCACCGGGCGGACGGGGCGTCCGTCGGCCGCGGCGACATCGTCGTCTTCAGCGAACCGCTCTGGGGCGGCGCCACCATGGTCAAGCGGGTGGTCGCCGTGGGCGGCGACACCGTCGCCTGCTGCGGATCGGACGGGCGCCTCACCGTCAACGGCACCGCCGTCGACGAGCCCTACACCGACCAGCACCTCGGCCCCGGCGAGGGCTACCGCATCACCGTGCCCGAGGGCCGGATCTTCCTGCTCGGCGACTCCCGGTCGAACTCGCTCGACTCCCGCAGCCACCTCGACCTCGCGAGCGGTACCGTGGCCGCGACCGACGTGGTCGCCCGCGTCGAGGGCATCGTCTGGCCCTCCGACCGGACGGCCGCCGTGCCGCGGACCACCGCCTTCGACGACGTGAAGGGCCGGCCCGCCTCGGCGCACGGCCTGCTCGTCCCCGCCGCCTACGCGGCGGTCGGCGGCGGAGCCCTCGTCCTCGCGGCCGGCGCCGCCGGCTGGGCGGTGTCGATCGTCCGCTGGGTCGGCCGACGCACCCGCCGCTGACACGGGCCGCTGTGGGCCCCGGAACCAGGAGGTGAGCGGATTGGCCGCCCTGCGCCGCCGCGCCGCCCGCGTGCTGCTGCTGGACCGCAGCGACCGGGTGCTGCTCCTGCGCGGGCTCGACCCGGCCGTCCCCGGCACCACGTGGTGGATCACCCCGGGCGGCGGGCTGGAGCCGGGCGAGGGCCTGCGCGAGGCGGCCCTGCGCGAGCTCGCCGAAGAGATCGGCCCGGCCGAGGTGGAGCTGGGGCCCGTCGTCGCGTACGGCACGGTGACGTTCTCCTTCCAGGGGCAGGCGTACGAGCAGGAGCAGTGGTTCCACCTGGCCCGGACCGAGGCCGAGCCGGACGCCTTCGGCCTCGCCGCCGCGGGGACGGGCGCCACCGGCCCGGCGACCGCCGGCGACGGCGAGCACGCGCTGCTGCTCGCCGCCCGCTGGTGGACGGTCGAGGAACTCCGCGGCACCGCCGAGACGGTCTACCCGGCGGGCCTGGCCGAGCTGGTCGAACAGCTGGTCGCGCAAGGCCCGCCAGTCCCACCGGTACGGCTTTGACGGCGGGTGCGGTGGTCCACAATGGGGTGGACGTGACGAGTGAGGGGACGCCTGGATGAGTGCCGAAGACCTCGAGAAGTACGAGACCGAGATGGAGCTCAAGCTCTACCGGGAGTACCGGGACGTCGTCGGACTCTTCAAATTCGTGATCGAGACCGAGCGGCGGTTCTACCTCACGAACGACTACGACCTGCAGGTCCACTCGGTGCAGGGCGAGGTGTTCTTCGAGGTGTCGATGGCGGATGCGTGGGTCTGGGACATGTACCGGCCGGCCAGGTTCGTCCGCAAGGTGCGGGTCCTGACCTTCAAGGACGTCAACATCGAGGAGCTGGCGAAGAGCGACCTGGAGCTGCCGTCCGACGACGCGTCGTTCGGGAACTGAACGGCGAGGCGACCGGCGAGGCAACCGGCGAGGCGACCGGCGAGGCCACCGGGGAAGCACCTGCTGCGCCGACCGGGACCGCGGATGCGTCGGCCGACAGCGACCGGCGGCATCGGCTGTCGGCAGCGGGCAGCGCCGCGTCCGGAGCACCGAGCATGGACGGGTCGATCGCCCCGTGTCCAGAGCGGCTCCGCAAAGCCACCCCTGCGAGGGACCCGGGTTGTCCACAGGCCCGAGTTGTCCACAGGTCCTGACACCGCGGCGCTCCCGCCACGGCCCGCACGGCAACCTCCGTGGCACGGAGGTGATGGCCGTGCAGAGTTCCAACAACGGTCTCGGCCGCTACGGCGAAGAAGTGGCCGCCCGCAGGCTCGCCCACGAGGGCCTGCACATCCTCGAACGCAACTGGCGGTGCGCCGAGGGTGAACTCGACATCGTCGCGCTGGACGGCGACACCCTCGCGATCTGCGAGGTCAAGACGCGTTCGGAACGCGCGTTCCAGCAGCCCACCGAGGGCATCGACCGGCCGAAGGCCGACCGGCTGCGCAGACTCGCCGAGCGCTGGCTCGCCGAACGCTGGCCCACCTACTTCGAACTGCTCGCCGAGCGGGTGACGTACGTGCCCCGGGGCGACGGACTGCTCGTGCCCTCGGCCGCATCGGCCCACTCGACCCCCTCGACCTCGGTCGGGCTCCCGCTGCCGGACCTTCCGGACCGGGATCCGGTGGACCTGGACCATGCTGCGGGTGCGGGTGCGGGTGCGGGTGCGGGTGTGCGGCCGAGGATGAAGGCCGCGAAACGCACCGGGAAGGCGGCCCGGGAGCACCCCGAGCCACAGGACGCGGCACAGACCGACGAGCAGTCCGAGCCACAGTCCGAGCCACAGTCCGAGCCGCCGGACGAGCGGGCAGCCGAGCGCCCGGCCGGCGGGAAGGGCCGGGCCCGGAAGCGGACCGCGGCGAAGCGTGGCGGCACCGCCGCCTCGGACGCAGCAGCCCTCGGCACCGGTCTGCCGCCGCCACCACCGCCCGGCGGCGTCCGCATCGATCTGGTGGCCGTCGTCAACCGGGCCAAGGGCGCGGCCCTGGTCGAGCATCTCCGAGGGGCGCTCTGACATGACCTTCGCCCGTACCTGTTCGGTCGCGCTCGTCGGTGTCGACGGCGTGGTGGTCGAGGTCCAGGCCGACCTCGAACCCGGCGTGGCCGCATTCACCCTGGTCGGCCTGCCCGACAAGGCGCTCTCGGAGGCCCGCGACCGCGTCCGCGCCGCGGTCGTCAACAGCGGCGAGAGCTGGCCGCAGCGCAAACTCACCGTCGGCCTCAGCCCGGCCTCCGTGCCCAAGAGCGGCAGCGGCTTCGACCTGGCCGTCGCCTGCGCCGTACTGGCAGCCGCGGACCGGATCGACCCGGCCGCCATCGCCGAACTCCTCATCATCGGCGAACTCGGCCTGGACGGCCGGGTCCGGCCCGTCCGGGGCGTCCTGCCGTCCGTCCTGGCAGCCGCCGACGCGGGATACCGCCAGGTCGTCGTGGCGGAGCAGACCGCGGCCGAAGCCTCGCTCGTACCGGGCGTCTCGGTGATGGGCGTCCGCAGCCTGCGCCAACTGATCGCAGTGCTCACCGACGCACCCCCACCCGACGACGAGCCCGACACGCTCGTCGGCCGGCCGAACCCGTTGCTGGCCGGGCTGCTGCTGCCCGGCATCGGTGTGCGCGACATCGCCGCGGAGAACACGATCCGGCCCGACCTCGCGGACGTCGCCGGTCAGTACGAGGCCCGCCACGCCCTGGAGATCGCGGCCGCCGGAGGCCACCACCTCTACCTGAAGGGGCCACCCGGAGCCGGCAAGACCATGCTGGCCGAGCGCCTGCCCGCCCTGCTCCCGCCGCTCACCGAGAAGGAGGCGCTGGAGGTGACGGCCGTGCACTCGGTCGCCGGACTGCTGCCGCCCAACCGGCCGCTCATCGACAGCCCGCCCTACTGCGCGCCGCACCACTCCACGACGATGCCCGCCATCGTCGGCGGCGGCAGCGGGATGCCCCGACCCGGTGCCGTCTCCCTGGCCCACCGCGGGGTGCTCTTCCTGGACGAGGCGCCGGAGTTCCCGGTGCGCGTCCTCGACGCACTGCGCCAACCGCTGGAGTCGGGCGAGGTGATGATCGCCCGCGCCGCCGGGTCCATGCGCCTGCCGGCCCGGTTCCTGCTCTGCCTGGCGGCCAACCCGTGCCCCTGCGGTCGCCACTCGATCCGCGGCGAGGGCTGCGAGTGCACCCCGACGATGGTCAACCGGTACCAGGCCCGGCTCTCCGGCCCCCTGCTGGACCGCGTCGACCTCCAGGTCCAGGTCTCCTCCGTCTCGCGGGCCGAACTGATGACCCGCGACAACTCGGCGGAGTCCACCGACGTCGTGGCCGCCCGGGTGCTGGCCGCCCGCCACCGCGCGGCCGCTCGGCTGGCCGAGACCCCCTGGCGCACCAACGCGGAGGTCCCCGGCCACGAACTGCGGACGCGCTGGCGACTGCAGCCCGACGCGCTCACCGACGCCGAACGAGACCTGGAGCGGGGACTGCTGACGGCCCGCGGGCTCGACCGGGTGCTCCGGGTGGCGTGGACGATCGCCGACCTCTCGGGCCGCGACCGACCCGGCCGGTCCGACGTCCGGACGGCGCTCGCCCTGCGGACGGGCGTGCACCGCGGCCCGACGGCCGAGCGCCCGCGACTCCCGCGCGACACCCACCACGACCACGGCGACTGCATCGCCGACCCGTGACCGCCCCGCCGGCCGGACCGGCCCCGGAAGGCACACGGCACGGCACACGGCACACGGCACACAAAACATCGACACATCGACACATCAACCGAGGACCAAGGACCGAGGAGTCCAGCATGGACAGCACCAGCAGCACCTCCACGAGTCCGCCCCGCACGACCGACACCGAGGACGTCCGTCCGGACAGGTGCCCACCGGGTGACGCGGCGCGGGCGTCGCCGCCCGGGGGAGGCCCGGCTCCGTCACCCGAGCGCCTGGCCCGAGCGGCCCTCACCCGGCTGATCGAGCCCGGTGACGCGGTGATGGGGCGCTGGCTCGCCGAACTCGGGGCCACCACGGTGGTCGACGTCGTCCGGGGCCGGCTGCACCCCGGTCCGTACGGCCTCGACCCGGGCCGGGTCGGTGACTACCGGGCCCGCTGCGCGGCGCTCGATCCCGTCGCGGACCTCCGCCTCGTCCAGGCGCACGGCGGACGGTTCATCATTCCGGGCGACCCCGAATGGCCCAGCCAGCTGGACGACCTCCGGGAGGGCCGTCCGGTCGGCCTCTGGGTGCGGGGCACCGGGTCGCTCCGGTTGCTGGCGCTGCGTTCCGTCGCCCTGGTGGGCTCCCGGGCATGCACCGCCTACGGCGCGCACGTCGCCGGCGAGATCGCCTCGCAACTGGCCGAACGCGGCTGGGTGGTGGTCTCCGGCGGCGCCTACGGGATCGACTCGGCCGCCCACCGGGGCGCCCTCGCCGTCGGCGGCGCCACCGTCGGCGTCCTCGCCTGCGGGGTCGACATGAGCTACCCGCCCGGGAACACCGAACTGATCCGCCGCATCTCCGCGCAGGGGCTGCTGGTCAGCGAACTGGCACCGGGAGTCCATCCCAACCGCTTCCGGTTCGTCCTGCGGAACCGCGTCATAGCGGCGCTCACCCGTGGCACGGTCGTCGTCGAGGCGGCCGTCCGCAGCGGCGCCCTGAGCACCGCCCGCCGGGCGCGGGACCTCAACCGGCACACGATGGGCGTCGCCGGCCCCGTCACCTCGGAGCTGTCCGCCGGTGTGCACGCGCTGATCCGCAGCGGCGGCGCCACGCTGGTGACCGACGCGTCCGACATCGCCGAACTCGTCGGAGCGATCGGCGACGACCTCGCACCACCCCGCTCCGGCCCGGTCCTCCCGCGGGACCTGCTGGAGCCGTCGGTGGCCCGGGTGCTGGAGGCCGTCCCCGGCTGTGCGGACGGAGCGCCGGTCGACCGACTCGCCCGGGAGGCGGGACTTTCTCCGGACGCCGTGCTGCAGCATCTGTACGAGTTGGTCTCGCTCGGCTACGTCGAGCGATTCGGCGCCCACTGGCGGCTCGTCAGGCGCCGTTGAGGGTCGCGACACGCACCGGCGCGCGTCGCGGGCACGCGCCGGGTGGGCCACCGGATCGGGCGACGACCGAGTGGCGGTAGCACACCGCAGCGACGTGGTCACGCTACGCTCCCTTGTGGCTTCCCTATCAGCACATGACTCGGCAGAACGGCGCAGACCAACGCATGCCCACAAACATTCCGGGACACAGGGTGACCGGTGACGCCCGGTCTGCGGGAAGGGCTGGGGCCGGGGCCCGTCCCGCGGCGGACCTCGGACCCCAGGGGCCGACGCTGTTGAACCCCGCCCGGTCGCCCGGCCAGACCCGCGTGCCGGGTCGGCCGCTCTCACCAGGCCAGCAGGAGACCCGCAGCGCAACAGCCCCGCCCACCGCACCCGCGCGGTCCGGGCCTGCGGCGCCCGCGCCCTCCGCAGCGCACCCTGCTCCGTCCGCCCCGGCGCACCCGTTGGTGCCGCGCGCCCCCATGGGCCCGCCTGCGACGGCGGAAGCCCAAGGAGCGGTCGGGCCGGCCGTCCCCGAGACTTCTGCCCGACCGTCGGCCCTCCCGCACACCGTGCCCACCATGCACGAGCGGCCGGCCGGCCCACCGGTGGCCCCGGAGGCGGCCTGCGGTCCGCAGTCGCACGGGCGGTATCGCGAGGAGCAGATCGACCGGACGGGCCGTACGGACGAGGCTCAGCGAGCTGCCGCCCGCCAGCCCTACCCGGAGGCGCGTCCCGACCAGCGCCGCGCCGCCGAGGGCAGCACCGGTGGGCGGTCCGCCCGGGGCGGGGCGCGGCGGACCGATCCGTACGAAGCCGAGCCGAGCCACTCCCACGTCCATGCCCGTGCCGACCAGCCCCCGCCGTCGAGGAGCGTGCCGGCCAGGAGCGGACCGGCGGCACCGGGCGGGGAACGGCCCTGGCCGATCGCCCGCCGGGCCGGAGCCGACGGCGCCGCGCCCCCCGGTGGTTCCGGAGGCGTGGACCGGACGGCGGCCCGGCGGCTCCCCGGCCCCGTGCGCCCGGTTCCGGCGCCCCCGGCCGGCGGGGGAGGAGGGCACGAGCGGGTGCCGGACGGCGTGGAGACCGTCGGCCGGCCGGTGGCACCCCGGGAGCCCGCCCGTCCGGAGTCGGCGACGCCCGTCCCGGTGCCCGCACCGACATCGCCCGCACCGACATCAGGGTCGACACCGCCGGCTTCACCACCAGCTTCACCACCAGCTTCACCGCAGGCATCAGCACCGGGATCGACCTCGGGCGCCGCAGCGGAGTCCGGCCAGGTGGACGGAGTGCGGACGGAGGCCGACGGCCACCGCCCGACCCTCCCCGAGCCGGGCACCCCGGCGGCGCCCCACCCGGAGGTGACGACCCCCAAGTCGGTGCCGTCCCCCGTCAAGCCACCCGTTGCGCCCGCCGCGGCTGCCCAGCCCGCGCCACAACCCGCAGTGCCGACCTCCGGGCGGCTCGGACAGCAGGCATCGGCCAGCCGTGCGGCGAAGGCCTCCGGTGAACGCAGCGCGTTGGAGATGCTCTGGCGTTCCTACAAGGAGTCGGGGGACCCGCGGCTCCGCGAGCAGCTGATCCTGCATTACTCGCCGCTGGTCAAGTACGTGGCGGGCCGGGTGGGTGTCGGCCTGCCGGCCAACGTGGAGCAGGCCGACTTCGTGTCCTCCGGCGTGTTCGGGCTGATCGACGCGATCGAGAAGTTCGACATCGATCGCGCTATCAAGTTCGAGACCTACGCGATCAGCCGGATCCGTGGGGCGATCATCGACGAACTCCGTGCCCTCGACTGGATCCCCCGGTCGGTGCGGCAGAAGGCCAAGACCGTCGAGCGGACGTACGCCACCCTGGAGGCCCGGCTGCGGCGCACGCCGCACGAGCCCGAAGTGGCCGCCGAGATGGGCATCACGCTGGAGGACCTCCACGCGATCTTCAGCCAGTTGTCGCTCGCCAACGTCATGGCCCTCGACGAGTTGATCCACCCCATCGGGGAGAGCGGCGACGCCCTCACCCTGATGGACACCCTGGAGGACACCGGCGCGGACAACCCGGTCGAGATCGCGGAGGACCGCGAGCTGCGCCGCCTGCTCGCCACCGCGGTCAACACCCTGCCCGAACGGGAGAAGACGGTGGTGACGCTCTACTACTACGAGGGCCTCACCCTGGCGGAGATCGGTCAGGTGCTCGGAGTGACCGAGAGCCGGGTCAGCCAGATCCACACCAAGTCGGTGTTGCAACTGAGGGCGAAGCTCTCCGACGTCCGCTGACCCGGTCGGCCAGCTGCTCCGCGGACGGTCGAGGGACGACTTCGGCCCGCAGGCCCGCGCCGGATCGGCTCTGACCGAGCGGGCCCGACCGCACCGCACCGCACCGGACGGGATCGAGCGGATCGGGTCGGGCACCACCGGATGGGACGGCACCGTGCCGGGACACGGCGCGCGGGTCGGGCCGTGCGCCGGGGACGTCGGGGGGTTCGCGTGGTGGCGGTCGGCGCTGCCGTAAGGCTCCGTAGAGTAGGAGTGTGCCGAAGATCAGGGCCGCCACGGTGGCCGAGCATCGCCAGTTGCAGCGGGCTGCGCTCCTGGACGCCGCCCGCCTGCTGCTCGCCGAGGGCGGCCGGGAGGCGCTGACCTTCGCGGCCCTCGCCGCCCGGACCGGGCTGGCCCGGTCTTCCGTGTACGAGTACTTCCGCTCCCGGGCTGCCGTGGTGGAAGAGCTCTGCGCGGCCGACCTCCCGCTGTGGACCGCCGAGATCGAGGCGGGGATGGCCGTGTGCGACAACGCCCGCGGCCGGCTGGAGGCGTACATCCGCGGGCAACTGCACCTGGCGGCCGATCCACGGCACCTCGCGGTGACGGCGATCTCCGAAGTGGAACTGGACGACGCTGCCCGGGAGCGCATCCGGGCGGCGCACAGCGGTCTGGTCACGCTGGTCGTCGACGCCCTGGCCGAGCTGGGCCACGTGAACCCCCGCCTTGCCGCGCTGTTGCTGCAGGGCGTGATCGACACGGCCTCGCGCCAGACGGAGCGGGCCACCCCGGAGGAGGCCGTGGCGATCGCCGATGCGGCCGTCGCCCTGGCGCTGGACGGGCTGGCGGGCGGCGACCGAAGATAGGCCGGCCCGGGGCCCGCACCTCGATCGGCAGCCCGTCGCGTGCGGCCGGCTGTCGAACCCCGGCAGCCGGGTCCGCGCGGGGGAGCCGTCCTCCGGGGACGCCGACCCGGATCCCCGGCTCGCCGTCACCGACCGACCGCCGCCAACGCCGGAGGCGTGGTGGTCGAGCGGAAGCAGCCGGACGTGGCCGGTGCCGAGCAGGGCGAGCGGGTCGAGGTACCGGGGGCCGCGCAGCAGTCCCCAGTGCAGGCAGTTCCCGGCAGGGCAGTGGTGGCCGCTGTCGGCGAGGTTCCCGATCACCTCACCCGCCCCGACGGCAGTGCCCGCGGCGACCGAGCCCTCGACCGGCAGGTAGGTCGTCCTCAACGGGGGATTCCCGGAAGCGGGGTGGGTGACCGTCACCACCGGTCGTCCGGCCACCGATCCGGCGAAGGAGACGACGCCGGGAGCGGCGGCCCGGACCGGCGCGCCGACAGGCGCCGCCACGTCGACGCCCCGGTGCCCGGCCGCCCAGAGGGCAGCCGGCGGCTCGAACCGGCGGAGCAGCGCACCTGGCCCGCCCACCGGCCAGGCCCGACCGGCACCGGGGGCGCGGCGGAAGGCGCGATCGCCGGTCGGTGCCCGGCCGTCCTGTGAGGCCGGCGCACCCGCCGGTCCGCGCGCACCGACGAGTCCGGGCGCACCCACCGGTCCGGGCGCGCCGACAGGTCGGACCGCTCCGATCGATGCGGCCGCATCCGACCGCCAGGCCCGAAGGGCGCCGACCTCGGACCGGGGCGGCGGAAGCATCAGGGCGACGGTGCCGGCCAGCATCAGCGCGAGCAGCAGCCCGCCTCGCGCGTCCGGGGGCAACCCCGGAGGCAGCCTCGGCGGCGGCGCCCCGGTCGCCCCCGGGGACGGCCGCAGCAGACCGGGCACCCGCAGCCTCGCCATCGGCAGCGATCTCCGGAGCAGGGTCAGCCACGGGAACGAGCACCGGCGCAGCAGGAGGATCGGAGGACCGATCGGACGGTGGTTCATGCCGGCCAGGCTGGCCCCCGCAGGAGCGCCCCGAGCACCGCACCGCAGGACCTGTGGACAACCCCGCCCTGTGGACAACCGCTGTCACCCGGCCGGGTGAACAACTCCGGTCCGCCGGGGAGCGCCGTCCGGCCGGGAGTGAACGCCGTCCCACGTCCCGCTGAACTGATCCCCGCTCACCCCTGTCCGCCCGGGTGCTCCCGGCGCCGGAGTCGCCCGCAACTCGGGCCTTCCCGTACACTTCACACGCGACCCGGTCCACCGGGTCGACTTCGCACGCCCCGCCACCGGTGGAGCGGCCGCCCCGCGAGGGGTCGGCGTGGTCTCCGTCCGGTGCGAGTGCCGCTCGGTCCGCCGAGCCTGCCGGCCCAGTGCCGCCCAGGCCGCGGCGGCTTGGCACGCCCGGGGCGTCAGGCGTGGTGGTCACCCGGCCGCCGCGGACACAACCGAGAGACCCGGTTCCCCGTCTCCTCCGCGGAGCGGCTCGCCGGGCGCAAAACCTGAGGAGCACGGCCATGGCCGTCGTCACGATGCGGGAGCTGCTGGAGAGCGGCGTCCACTTCGGTCACCAGACCCGTCGTTGGAACCCGAAGATGAAGCGCTTCATCTTCACGGAGCGCAACGGCATCTACATCATCGACCTCCTGCAGTCGCTGAACTACATCGACCGCGCCTTCGAGTTCGTCAAGGAGACCGTTGCCCACGGCGGCAGCATCCTCTTCGTCGGCACCAAGAAGCAGGCCCAGGAGGCCATCGCCGAGCAGGCCACCCGCGTGGGCATGCCCTACGTGAACCAGCGCTGGCTCGGCGGCATGCTGACCAACTTCTCGACCGTCTACAAGCGTCTGCAGCGCCTCAAGGAGCTCAGCGAGATCGACTTCACGGATGTGGCCGGTTCCGGCCTCACCAAGAAGGAGCTCCTGGTCCTCCAGCGTGAGTACGACAAGCTGGAGAAGACCCTCGGCGGTATCCGCGACATGCAGCGCGTTCCCAGCGCCGTCTGGATCGTGGACACCAAGAAGGAGCACATCGCGGTCGGCGAGGCCCGGAAGCTCAACATCCCGGTCGTCGCCATCCTCGACACCAACTGCGACCCGGACGAGGTCGACTACAAGATCCCGGGCAACGACGACGCGATCCGCTCCGTCACCCTGCTGACCCGTGTGATCGCCGACGCCGTCGCCGAGGGCCTGAAGTCCCGCGCCGGTGTCGCCAAGGGCGACACGAAGGCCGAGCCGGGCGCCGACCAGCCGCTGGCCGACTGGGAGAAGGACATCCTCGAGGGCCAGAAGGCCGCCGAGGCCCCCGCCGCCGAGGCTGCGGCCACCGAGGCTCCCGCCGAGGCCCCCGCCGCCGAGGCTCCGGCCGCCGAGGCTCCGGCCGCCGAGGCCGAGCAGGCCTGACGTACCAAGGGTGAGGGGCACCCACCGGGTACGACACCGGTAGGTGCCCCTCTCTCCCGTGCGGGGGCCGAGCCACCGGCCCCGCACCACCCCACGCAGACACGCGAGACGTGAGAAGAGATCACACCATGGCGAACTTCACCGCCGCGGACGTCAAGAAGCTCCGTGAGCTCACCGGCGCCGGCATGATGGACTGCAAGAAGGCCCTGGACGAGGCCGAGGGTGACGTCCAGAAGGCCGTCGAGCTCCTCCGCATCAAGGGCCAGAAGGGCGTTGCCAAGCGCGAGGGCCGTGACGCCTCCAACGGCGCCGTCGCCTCGCTGATCGCCGAGGGCAACAAGGCCGGCGTCCTGGTCGAGCTGAACTGCGAGACCGACTTCGTCGCCAAGGGTGGCAAGTTCGTCGAGGTCGCCAACGCGATCGCCGCGCACGTCGCCGCCACCTCCCCGGCCGACCTCGAGGCCGCCCTGGCCTCCGAGATCGCCGCCGGCCAGACCGTCCAGCAGTTCGTGGACGAGGCCAACGCCACCCTCGGCGAGAAGATCGTCTTCCGTCGCTTCGCGCAGTTCGACGGCGACGGCTTCGTCGGCGTCTACATGCACAAGTCGGACCCGGACCTCCCGCCGACCATCGGTGTCCTCGTCGAGCTCGACAAGGAGAACGCCGAGGTCGCCAAGGACGTCGCGCAGCACATCGCCGCCTTCGCGCCGAAGTACCTCTCCCGCGAGGACATCCCGGCCGAGGACCTCGAGAACGAGCGCCGCGTCGCCGAGGCCACCGCTCGCGAGGAGGGCAAGCCCGAGGCCGCCCTGCCGAAGATCGTCGAGGGTCGCGTCACCGGCTTCGTCAAGGAGAACTCCGTCCTGGAGCAGGCGTTCGCCAAGGACAACAAGAAGACCGTCGCCAAGGTCCTCGAGGAGAACGGCGTCGCCCTCAAGCGCTTCGTCCGCTTCCGCGTCGGCGCCTGAAACCCGTTCCCCGGCGCTTCCGGCCTAAGGTAGGAAGCGCGCCGGGCCGCAGCAGCGGCCGGGAACGCGCCGATCGGGCTCTCCAGCACCCCTCGGGGGGCGCGTCGGCACCATGAACGACGAGGAGGCCATTGCCGTGCAGGACACCGTACCGGTTCCCGCGGCAGTGGCCTCCTCGCGTGTACGCGCCCAGCGCGTACGCACAGAGCCGGGCACCGCACTCCCGGTGTTGTGAGCAGCACATGCAGCCCTGCGAGTCCGCAGGTGGAGAAGGAGAAGTCCATGCAGGAGACGCTGGAGACCGGCCGGGACACGCAGGACGGTTCGCGCCGCCGGGTGCTGCTCAAGCTGTCGGGTGAGGCCTTCGCCGGCGGCGGCGGCCTTGGCGTGGACCCGGACGTGGTGCACGCCATCGCCCGCGAGATCGCCACCGTCGTCCGCGCCGGCACCGAGGTCGCCGTGGTGATCGGCGGCGGTAACTTCTTCCGGGGTGCGGAGCTGCAGGTCCGCGGCATGGACCGGGCCCGCTCGGACTACATGGGCATGCTCGGCACCGTGATGAACTGCCTGGCGCTGCAGGACTTCCTGATCAAGGAAGGCATCGAGACCCGCGTGCAGACCGCCATCACGATGGGCCAGGTCGCCGAGCCCTACCTGCCGCTGCGCGCGGTGCGGCACCTGGAGAAGGGCCGTGTGGTGATCTTCGGCGCCGGTATGGGCATGCCGTACTTCTCCACCGACACGACGGCGGTGCAGCGCGCGCTGGAGATCCACGCCGAGGTGCTGCTGATGGGCAAGAACGGCGTCGACGGCGTCTACGACTCCGACCCGCGCACCAACGCGGCGGCGGTCCGGTTCGACTCGCTGGACTACACCGAGGTGATCGCCCGCGACCTCAAGGTGGCGGACCTGACGGCCATCACCCTGTGCAAGGACAACGACCTGCCGATCCTGGTCTTCGAGCTGCTGGCCGAGGGCAATATCGCCCGGGCGGTGAAGGGTGAGAAGATCGGCACACTCATCAGCCAGGAAGCCGCCCGGCCCTGAGCAGCAATCAGCCGTCCGGGGCACCGGTACGGGACTACAGCAGATGAACCGGACAGGGAGCAGACAGTGATCGAAGAGACCCTCCTCGAGGCCGAGGAGAAGATGGAGAAGGCCGTCGCCGTCGCCAAGGACGACTTCGCCGCCATCCGGACCGGCCGTGCCCACCCGGCGATGTTCAACAAGATCGTCGCGGACTACTACGGCGCCCTGACGCCGATCAACCAGCTCGCGTCGTTCTCCGTGCCGGAGCCGCGGATGGCCGTCATCACGCCGTTCGACAAGAGCGCGCTGCGCAACATCGAGACCGCGATCCGCGACTCGGACCTCGGCGTCAACCCGTCCAACGACGGCTCCATCATCCGCGTGGTGTTCCCGCAGCTGACCGAGGAGCGCCGCAAGGAGTACATCAAGGTCGCGCGCGGCAAGGGCGAGGACGCCAAGGTCTCGATCCGTTCCATCCGCCGCAAGGCCAAGGACGCCATCGACAAGCTCGTCAAGGACGGCGAGGTCGGCGAGGACGAGGGCCGCCGCGGCGAGAAGGAGCTCGACGACGTCACGGCCCGTTACGTGGCCCAGATCGACGAGCTGCTGAAGCACAAGGAAGCCGAGCTCCTCGAGGTCTGATGAACGACGCCCCCGACGCCCAGGGCATCCGGGGCGGAACCGAAACGCTCGCCACCGAGTTCTCTGCTGCGGGTGGCCCCCGTGCCGACGACCTCCGTCGGCCCCGAACGGGTCACTCGCAGCAGCCTGTGGTGTACCGAAGGGGCACTGCGGCACAGAATCGGACCATGCCCCCCGCGCAGGAGACACCCGTGGCCCCAACCGACCAGCAGCCCCGCAAGCAGCGCGGCGGCCGCAATCTGCCTGCCGCGATAGGCGTGGGGGTCGGCCTCGGCGCAGTGATCGTCGCCTCGCTGTTCTTCGTCAAGGCGCTCTTCCTGGTGGTCGTGGTCGCGGCCGTCGCGGTGGGCGTCTGGGAGCTGAACTCCCGCCTGGCGGAGACCAAGGGCGTGCACGTGCCGATGGTCCCGCTGATCGCCGGCGCGGTGGCGATGCCGCTCGTCGGCTACACCGCGGGCGGGCAGTGGGCGTCCGCAGTCCTGGCGCTCACCGGCCTGGCCGTGCTCGTGTGGCGGATGAGCAAGCCCCCGGAGGACTACCTGCGGGACGTCACGGCGGGTGTGTTCACCGCCTTCTACGTCCCGTTCCTGGCGACCTTCGTGGCGCTGATGCTGGCCGCCGAGGACGGTGCCTGGCGGATCCTGATCTTCCTCGTGGTCACCATCTGCAGTGACACCGGCGCCTACGCCGTGGGCTACAAGTTCGGGCGGAACAAGCTCGCGCCGACGATCAGTCCGGGCAAGACCCGGGAGGGCCTGGCCGGCGGCATCGGCCTGTCGATGATCGCGGGCGCGCTGCTGATGGAGTACGCGATCGACGGCGGTGCCTGGTGGCAGGGCCTGATCCTGGGCGGCTGTGCGGCGGTCACCGCCACCCTGGGCGACCTGGCCGAGTCCATGATCAAGCGCGACATGGGCATCAAGGACATGGGCACCCTGCTGCCGGGCCACGGCGGCATCATGGACCGGCTCGACTCGCTGCTGCCGACGGCCCCGGTGGCCTGGTTGCTGCTCGCGGCCTTCGTCGGCGGCTGATCCCGCGCCACCTGTTCCACCACCGCGAGCCCCGGGCGTCCACCGCCCGGGGCTCGCGGCGTGAAGGGGTGTGGCCCGGTGGGTACCGTGGCATCCGTGAACGCCACCGGGCAGGCACTGGAGCGGCTCCAGCAGCGTCCTCCGCCAGGCCGATGATCTCGCCTTGACGGAGACCGCACCCGGCACCGGGATCCGCCATCGCCTGGTACCGGTCCGGGAGCGCGGCCCGTACCGCGAACACCTGCTCCGGGAGCCAGGGCACGACCCGTCGGCCTCGACTGCCGGGGGCCGGACCGACTTCGCTCCATACGGATTCCGGGTCGGGTCTGCTCGGCAGCCGAGCGCGCCGCGGGCATCCACCTCTTCAGCAAGGGAATGGGAGTAGCTGCGCCTCAGCTTGGCATCGACCGTGCGGTGGCCATCGTTCGGACCGCAGACGCCGAGACCATCACCCTGCTGAACCCCCGGGTGATCGAGGAGTCAGCCGAGACCGACGAGCAGTACGAGGGCTGCTGGAGCTTCTTTGACGTGCGCGGCATGGTTCCCCGACCGCGCGCCATCACGGTCGAACACCAGGAGATCGATGGTCAGCGTCGGATCACCATCTTCGAGAATGCCGTTGTGCGCCTGGTTGCCCATGAGATCGACCATCTTGAGGCGTCCTGTACACGGCCCGAATGCGGCCTGGCGTGGAGCCGGTCCCCCGTCTCCGAGTGCCGGGGGACCGGTCAGGTGTGGAGCTATGGGGCTGGTCCTGCCGAGCGGTGGCTGTTGCTCAAGGCGCCTCGCTCCGCTCGGCGGACGGGGTAGGTGGAGCCCACGGGGAAGGCACCTCAGGGCGGGATCGGAGATCACCGGCCAGGATTCCCGGCTCCCTGCAGTACCAGACGTAGCCTCACGATGTTCGGGGCGCCGTGCCTGCGGTGCGCGCCCCGCCTCCTGTCTTCTCCCCGGTTCGGGCTTTGCCGTCCTCGGTCGCGCCCGCAAGGGGTGAAGAGCTAAGGCCGAGACGGACAGGTCCGACTTCCATCACCACGCGGCGGAGGCCGGCGCGTTCAGGCCGATCGTTGCTGCCGTTGGGCGGCGCGTTTGGCGAGCAGGCCCGCCAGCAGCATGACGACCAGGCTGATACCGGCGCCGCACACCGTCCACAGCACCCGGTAGCCCTCGGCGGCGTAGTGGGAGGGCTGCGGCAGGTCGGCCAGGATGAGCGCGCCGGCGGCGATGGCGGCGGAGTAGAGGGCGTAGTTCAGGAAGCGGATCCCGACGGCGTGCACGAAGAGGACGAGCGCGACGACCTCCAGCCCGCGCGTCATCGCGAAGAATCGGAGGCCGGTCTCGCTGGCGGGCAGCAGGAGCAGCAGCGCGGCCGCGATGGCGCCGATGAACGCACCCGAAAGGCGCTGGGCGGAGACGAGGGTGCTCTGCTCCAGGTTGGGCTTCATCGCGATGATGGCCGCGATCGGGATCCAGTAGCCGTACTGCAGGTCCAGTCCGAACGCGAGGGCGACGGTGCCGCCGATGACCAGGGCGCGGAGCACCACGAACACGACGACCGGCGGGGTCAGCTTCTTGTGCGAGGTGTCTCCGGGGATCTCGACGAACGGCTGGGGCAGGTCCCGGCGGCCGCGGATCAGCCACTCGACGAACGTCATCAGGATCCACAGTGCTGCCCCACCCGCCCAGGCGACCACCTGGGCCCAGGTGTAACTGGTGATGCGGGCGGCATGGTGGAGGTTGAACGCGAGCCCGACGGCGACGATGAACCAGACGTTGAGCAGCATGGCATTGACGAACCTGTGCACCCCGAACGTGAGGGCCAGGTCGGCCACCAGCGTGACCACGAAGGCCGCGAGCGCCAGCCACCCCCAGGCCTCGCCCCCGATCCCGAACGCCAGCGCAGTGATCCCCGCGCCGATCAGCGCGAAGACGGCGTTGTGCGACGCGCGGTACCCGAACCCGCCACCCGGGTCGGCCAGCGACGTGAACAGCATGCCGAACAGGGCGCTGAGCAGGTACACCTCATGCCCGATCGCCCAGAAGACGATCAGCGGCACCAGCCCGACGTCCAGGAACACCACGGCTCGCCGCCAGTTCACGCCCGCGTGGTTGAGTTCGAACACCTTCGACAGCCAGCTCATCACCTTCCCCCGGTGAACGGGCCGGCCGTCTCGTTCGGTTGCGCTGCTCATGGCCGCCCTTGCTCGCCTGCTGCCGGGTATGTCGCTCTGATCCCGCATTGTCTGGCTCCCCGGAGACCGCCGCGAAGCGACTCGCCGTGCATTCCCCGATGCAGGGCGCAGCCGGCGCCGCGGGTTCCGGGGGTTGGTGCGGTCGGCGAACACGGGCCGAGGCGAACCTTCGCCTGCGGTTCGGCCGGGGCTGTCCGGGCCGTCCGGGCCGTCTCCGGGCCGTGCAAGGGCGGCCAACGATGACAGGCAGGGCCCGCCGCCGAGTCCTCCTCCCCGAGTGAGAGCCGGGGTGACTCGCGGCATCTGCGACACTGGATGCACCATGCCTAAGCCCGGAGAACATGCTCCGGGAAGGCGACGAAAAGCCCCCTGCCTGCGGTTTCTCCGCTGGAAGGGGGCTTCTGTGTCAGTGCTGGGCCGTCTCGGGGCCGTCAATCGATGGTTTGGGCTGACCAGACTAGTTCGGCGTGACCAAGACCAAGTCGACTGCGTTCTCGTGATCGACACCCCTCCGGGTGCCGTCATCGACGAACGGAGCAACCTGATGCGTGGAACAAAGCTAGGGGCAGCTGCGCTGCTGGCTGGCGCAGCAATCCTCTGTAGCGGCACCGCGGCCGCCGCGGCCCCGGTGCCCATCGCCGAGCCGAGCGGCTTCGGCCAGATCGCCGCGCCCGTCCTCGGTGGGGCGGAAGCGCTCGTGGGTTCCGTAAGTGCCCCTCTGGTCAACCTCAACATCCCCTGCCCTGCACCGTGGCAGCAGGGCGGCGTTTCGGGCTCGGCGTACAACGCGTGCAACGTGGTCCCGATCGGGGGCTAACCTCGCAGCGGGCTGTACCTCCGGTTCTGGCAGAACCGGCTTAGACCGGTGTCGGGTCGGTTCTGCCAGAACCGACCCGACACCGGCCCGCGGGTAGTGGATGCTTCAGCCGCCTGACTGGAAGAGCCGATCCACCGCGTTCCGGGTCCGATCCTGGCTGTTCGGCATGAGGTGCGCGTACACCCGCAGGGTCAGGGCCGGATCGGCGTGGCCCAGATAGTCACTCACGGCCCGGAGGCTCTCCCCGGCGTCCAGCAGCACCGAAGCGTAGAAGTGTCGGAGGGCATGCATGCCGTGCTCCCGTGCAGGGGCGTGGCGCTCGCCCGGACGCGGCGTCGGGATGAGGCCAGCGGCCGCGATGGCGGGCTTCCACTCCTGGAGGTTGAAGTTGCTCCGCCAGACCAGACCGCCCGCGGTGTTGGTAAAGAGCAGGCGGAAGGTCACCTTCGGCCCGTCCGGGGTCTTCCACGGCAGCGTCACGGGGACCGGCTTGCATGCGTCCATGTGGGCTCGGACAGCGGCGGCCACCGACTGGGGGAGCGGCACGTCACGCTCCTTGTTGCACTTCGGCGGAGCGAAGACAGCCTTTCCCCGGATGAGCTTCACCTGTCGCAGGACACGCACCGCGCCCGCCTCGAAGTCCAGGGAGTCGTCTTCCGCCAAGCCGATGATCTCGCCCTGGCGCAGGCCGCATCCGGCACCGAGATCCGCCATCGCCTGGTACCGCTCCGGGAGCGCGGCCCGCACCGCGAACACCTGCTCCGGGAGCCACGGCACGACCCGCCGGGCCTCCACCGTCGGAGGCCGCACCGACTTCGCTCCACACGGGTTCCGGCTCAGTAGGCCGTCGTCCACAGCGGCAGAGAGCACCGCGCGCACGTCGGAGTAGATGTTGCGGGCGTACCCGCCGGTGATCGGGCTGGCCTCCAGCTGCTTGACCAGCTCCTGGATGTGGGACGGGCGGAACGAGTCGAGGGGGCGCCGCCCGATGCGAGGGAAGACGTGCAGGCGGAGGTGGGTCTCCACGAGGACCTGAGTGGCGGGGTCCGTGGTCTGCATCTTGAGCCACCGTTCGGCGAACTGCTGGAACGTCGTCCGGGCGGCCCTGGGGTCGATGTACTGGCCCCGCGACATGTCGGCGTGCACTTGGGCGAGCCACTGCTCCGCGAGACGGCGCTCCCGGTCCGCGAACGACTTGCTCTTCTCGCTGCCGTCGGGGCCGACGTAGCGGGCCCGGTAGCGAGAGCCGTTGCCGTAGCGGTCGGTGCGGACCTTCCGGGGCATGCCGTCGGGGCCGGTCTCGGTCTTGTACCAGCGGTCCTGGATGTGTCCGGCCATGGGTGGGCCTGCTCCTCGGGGGTAGCGGGTGTGGGCTTGGGGTGCGTGGGCCCGTGGTGGGCCTGTTTTGGGGCGCACTGAGGTAGGCCGCTGGCTGCTAGCGGCCTGCTCAGGTGGGGTGTGGGGTGCTAGCGGTGGTGCTACCGGTAGCGGGATGGGCCGCTACCGGTAGCGCGGGTCACGCGGCGGGGTTGCTCTGGTCGGCGACCCACCGGGCGACGGCGTCGGGGTGGTAGCGGACGTGGCGGCCGGCGCGGAATCCGGGCGGGCCGGTGCGCTTGCGGCGCCACTGGTAGACGGTCTCCAGGGGCACGCCGAACAGCGCGGCGACGTCCTCGGGGGTGAGGAACCGTGCGGGCAGGGCGAGGGGTTCGGCCGACGGGGAGGTGGGCAGTGCGGTGACGCTGGCGGTGCGGCGGGGCATGCTGCGCTCTCCTCGCGGGTCGCTGGGGCGGGAATGGGCCGGCCTCCGACGGCTGCCGGGCAGGGGTGCTTGCTGCTTTCCTGCTGGTCGTTGCGGGCTGGGCCGCTATCGGTGGTGCTTGCGCAAGCACGGCTGGGCGCTTGCGCAAGCGGCCGGGGCGCCCATCGGCGGTCCGGTCACGCCCTGTAGCTCTACTGGGTAGTGGGTACTGGGGAATCCCCGATAGGAGAGTCGATTTCGGCGCCCGGGGGCTCCTGGGGCGTCTACTGGGGCGCCCCACTACCCACTACCGAGTAGCTGTGCGTGATCGGCGGGCTGGGGCCGTTTCGGAGGTTCGGGCCGGTGGGCCTGCTATCTGCTCAGGGCCCGGGTGGGCTGCTATCGCGCCTGCTATCGATAGCGGGCGGACGGGCTATCGATAGCAGGCCCGGCGGGGTGCCGGCGTGGCGCCTGTGAGACGGGGAGGGAGGTGCCCGGGGCGGCCGGGCGGGGCGGTTTCGATGGGGTCCGGGCTGCGTGGCGGGTGGTCTCCCTGCCTCCCTGGGAGGCGGTTTGTGCTGGCCAGGGCGGGATGTCGGGATCAGGGAGGCGGTCAGGGAGAACTCCCTGCCTCCCGGCGTCCTCCCTGCCGCGAATCCCCCGCTCGGGGCGGGATTCCGGGCTGCCAGCCGGGGGCGCCGCTAACCGCTAACTATCTGGTCAAGACCGGTGCGGGCCGCTAACGGGGCCGCTAACGCTAGCGGCCTGCCCCGCTAGCGTTAGCGGGTTCCGGACGGCTCTCTGCTGCGAGGCCGGGGCTCCCCCCACCCACCCCCCACACGCGGAAGGACGTGGAACGGGCGTGTACGGGGGTGGGAGCGGCTTCCCGGGGCGGGTGGGTGGTGGGTGGGAGGTAGTGGGGGAGCGGGTCCAGGGGCGTGGTGCGTGTGTCCCAGGTAGGGATTTCTGCGTCACTGCGACATCAGCGTCATTCAGGGCTCTGACCTGCGGTTTTTTGGTGACGCAGAGATCGGGGGATCGGTGGCGTGCGTCACCGGGTGACGCGGGCTGCGTCATGGAGGTGACGCAGTGACGCAGAGATGACGCAGAGACGGCCGTCTGCGTCACCCTTGTTGCCGCAGGTCAGGGGCCGTTTTTCGGCCCGGGTGACGAAGGTGACGCAGCGTCTTCCTACTTAGGAAAAAAGAGGGGCTGTTTCTTGTACTTCGGCGCTCTCTCAGAACGAAAGGAGGAGCCGCTTCGCGGCACGACCTTGGGCGGCTTCGCCGAACAGCAAGAGGAGCACCCCGCGCCGGGGCGGACCGGTGCTCTTCTTGCCGTTCGAGCGCTGCGAGTGCCGTGCGGTCGGTGGTCGCGTCCGTCAGCGGCCCGTTTTGGTCCAGGGGGACCGCTCGCGGCTGCTGGAGGGGGCTGCGGCGGCGACGGCGGACAGGCCGGCGGGCAGTCCGGTGGCGGCCAGGTAGGCGCGGAACGCGTCGCGGGAGATGCGGACCTGGCCCCGGCCGTTGCCGACCCGGTAGGAGGTCAGGTGGCCGCTGCGGGCCATGCGCCAGACGGTCTCCTGCGACAGCCGCAGGGCGAAGGCCACCTGGGGCACCGTCAGGTAGTCGGTCGGGTCCGTGAGCGCGCTCGGGGCCGGGGTCGGGTCGGTGTTCGGCGGCACGGTGGTGTCCATGCGGGTCTCCTCAGTCGGGCAGCAAGCTGGAACAGGATCGGGTCGGATACCCGCCGACGCTCACGAGCGCTCATGGAGCGCTCGCGGGGCGGTCGGGCGGTGGTGCCAAGTCGGGTACCGGTCGGGGTCTGGCCTGCGTGGATCGGCCGATCCCGGAACCGGGGAGTCGGGGACAGTCGAGACCGTACTCACGGCTGCTCATCAGGCCGCGCCGCCCGGCCGCTGGGGCTTTGGCCGCGGGGCGGTGAGTGGTCGGTGAGCGCCCGTGAGCATCCGGGCGCTATGCGGCCATCCAGCCTTCGGCGGCCAGTTCCTCGGAGGACCGCACCGCGTACGGGAACGGGACGGCCTTGGCGCGCTGCGCGTCGGCGCGCTCCGACTGGACCCAGATGAGCATGGCCGCCATGTCCTCGGCGCTGGAGATCCGACGCTTGGACGGGAAACGCCGCCGGAAGGCCCGGTGGTCCGCCGTGCCGTCCTCCAAGCGCATCAGGGACAGGTGGAACGACCGCAGGAACTCGCCGTCCGCCTGAACCTGCTCCAGCCCCAGGCGCTCGATGCCCTGCGCGATCCACGCCTCGGTCTGCGCCTCACCGGCCGCGCTGAAACGGCTGTGGTCCGGCATGTCCGAGGCGTACAGCGCCACCGCACGGGCGGTGCCGGACAGGGGCGCGGAGGCGGGGGAGAGCTGCGGAGCGGAGAGCGTTGCGTGCATGATGGAACTCCCTTCACTGGGGCGTGGAGCGGCGTGCTGACTTGGCGGAAAGGCGCCGCTCCACAGCGTTTTCAGGGCTTCGCTGTGACACCTAGCCTGACCTAGGTGTATCAACCTGTCAAGCGAATGGGACTAGGTGTGCTGGCTTGTGCTAGTGGATACGCTGGACCCATGACTGTCTCCACCGACGACCACCGCGCCCCCTACATCCAGGTTGCCGATGCGCTCCGGGAGGAGATCCGATCGGGCAAGCTCCAGCCGGGCCAGAAGCTCCCTTCGGCCCGCCAGTTGGCCGACCGCTTCAAGGTGGCGGTCATGACCGCTTCCAGTGGCGTCCGCGTGCTCCGGGAAGAGGGGTTGGTCTCCTCGACTCAGGGTCGCGGCACCTTTGTCCGGCAGGCCGGCGAACTGGCCCCTGCCGTGCAGGCCGCCGATGCGCCAGTGGATCGAGTGGACGCACTCGAAGCCGAGGTTCGGCGTCTGTCGGAGAGGCTTGCCGAAGTGGAGGCGGTGCTGGCCCGGCAGGGCGAGTGACAACGAGCGCTGCTGATCCAGCGTCAACTCAGGGTTGGTTTCCACGGCCGCCAACTGTCTCTCCGTCCGGTAGGTTTCCGTCCTGACGCAGTAAGCAAAGCGCAGCTCACGGTAGTGATTGCAGGCTGAATGCCAATCACTCACAGCTCACTCATAGGCACAGCCGGGGGGACGAGATGCCAAGCGAGCCACAGGTCACGGAGCCGTTCGTCGCCGAGCTGAAGCGCTGGCGAGACGTGCGAGGTGTCTCGCAGTCCGCGCTGGCCAAAGCCGTCGGGTACACGCCCTCGTACGTCTCGAAGGTGGAGAGCGGCCAGCAGCGCCCCTCGCGGCCGTTCACCGAGCAGGCCGACCGTGTCCTGCACACCGGTGGCGCGCTACGGAGGGCCTTTGCGGAAGTTGAGTCGTCCGTGCGGCCGGAGCACCAGCCTCGCGCGGTGGCGGACCAATCCGCCGGGGAAGCGCAGCCGGCGAGCCTGATCGTGCAGCACGACGACGCAGAGCTGTTCTACGACGGGCGAACCTATCGAGCGACTCAGCGGCGGCAGCTCTACAACGCCAGCCCGGACCCGATCACCCGGTACCTGATCCGTATCTCTGTCGACCGCTACCCGGGTAACCCGGAGCGATCCAACCGCCTCTACCGCGAGAACCCGCTCACCTGGGACGAGATCGATCTGACAGTGAAGGTGGGGAACGAGCCTGTCGGATGGCGCGTGAAGCACGACCGGGACGCCTTCAAGGAACTATGGCTGCTCTTCGAGAACGAGCACGGGCGCTACCCGCTCTACCCGGGCGAGACCACCTGGATCGAGTACTCGTACACAGTCAGCGATGACAAGTGGGGCACCTGGTTCCAGCGTGCCGTGCGGCTTCCTACCGAGCGGCTGAGCGTTCGGCTGGACTTCCCAGAGGCCCTCGACCCGGCGGTCTGGGGGACCGAGACCACCATGACCGCCGCCGCGTTTCCCTTCCGCACCGCCATCCACCAGGCCCCGGCAGGGGACCGGCGTATCTACTCCTGGACCACCGACGACCCACCGCTGCACGCCCGCTACCGGCTTGAGTGGAAGTTCCGCGCGCGCCCCGAAACCGAGGAGACCAGGCCGCCCATGAACCCGACCGCTGCCAGCGAGAAAATGCGATCGATCGGCGTCATTCAGGCCGGCGACCCGATCCTGACCAACCGGGCCCGCCCGTTCGACCTGCCGGCGGAAGCTGAGGACGTCCGGCGGGTCGTGGCCGAGCTGAACTCGGCGGCCGAGCGCGCTGCGGGAATCCACGTCTTCAGCAAGGGCATGGGCGTGGCCGCTCCCCAGCTCGGAATTGACCGCGCTGCGGCTATTGTCCGGACAGCCGACGCAGAGACCATCACGCTCCTGAATCCCAGAATCATCGAGGAGTCCGCTGAGGTTGATGATCAGTATGAAGGCTGCTGGAGCTTCTTTGACGTTCGAGGCGTCGTTCCGCGGCCGCGTGGCATAACTGTCGAGCACCAGACAGTTAGCGGAGAGGTCCAAATCACGCTTTTCCAGGATGCAGTAGCCCGATTGGTAGCGCACGAGATTGATCACCTCGAAGGGGTGCTCTACACGGCTCGCATGAGGGCTGGTGTGGTTCCGATCCCCGTGTCCCAGTATAAGGGCACCGGAAATACCTGGTCGTATGACTCGAACCGCTAGCTCTTACCTTAGGGCGTCGAACTCTTGATTCTCCGGGCATGGCGCTTCGAAATTTGAATCTTTAGTGATCTGAATTGGCGTGGTCGAGTGAGCTTCAGTGATAAAGAGCATCTTGTCATACTAATTTCCCTCTCGGCATTCGCCGTGCCGATTACGATATTCTTGGCCTGCCGTACGCTTCTTTCGATACTGCCAAGGATGGCCCGGCTCGAAAGATTCAAGAAGGTCGGATCAAGGGCGGCTCGGAAGATAAATAAGGCGGCCCAATCGGAGACATCGGGCGCCTATCGGGCATTCCGCTCCCTGTCTCTCCATCCTAGGGTTGATCCCATTGCAATGCAGAGCTTCGCCCGATGGCGGCGTGTTTCGCACAAGAGGGCTATGCGGTCTCACCTGAGGGGATCGATCATCGCGATCCTGGCTCCGCTTGTAGGCCTTGCGGTCAGCATTATTATCGTGCCGTCGAAATTTCTCCAGTCGAATCTATTTCTAGTGCCAGGTGATTACCACAAGGAGTGGTGGTACTGGGGGCAGATTTCCATCCTTGCCGGGTCTTTTGTAATTGCCGCGGTGCTGATGCGCGCCTCCAGGGTGGCGCTGGAGCTCAGGTCTAGGGCTGCATCCGACCTGGAGGCTTTCCATAATTGCGTCATTGCCATCATGTTTTGCATGATGTCGCAGGGTGGCAAGGGGTCGTTTCTCGGGCTCGATTCGACTGTGAGTAGAATGGTGGATCAGCTAGAAACGTTTGCCGCGCAAGGGCATATGACATATTATCCGGCGCGAATGCCGAGCATGTCTGCACATATTTCGAGAGTTGCCCAGGCGCTAGATGCCCAGATGGTGAGGGTTCTTCGAGATGGCAAGCGAGAAGTATTGCCCCTGGCCAAAATGCTGAATTCCATCCTTGTGGCGCTGTCAAATGAACAGTGGTATGGCCTTTTGGATGAAAGTGATCTTAATGGATTCACTGCTCGCGAAAACCCGGAAGTGGATCATCGGCTGAAAAGGAAGGACGCCGTCCTTCTGGCGCTAGGCGTAGCTGCATCACTGGCTCTGAGCGGAATCGCAGCCGCCCTTGGTGTGCCGTTGGCAGCGGCGGCAGGTGTGGGTGCAGCGGTTGCGCTCATCCCTGCCTCGCTCTGGGGAAGTCGTCAGCTGGGAGTCGGAGGTCAGGCGCTCGTTCGCACTATCACCTCAGGCGCCGGCCCAGCACCTGAGGGACCTTCCGTGAACGCGGCACCCTGATGAGGGTTGCTGTCGGCAGTCAGGAAATCTTGGGCCGTCTCGGGGCCGTCCGAGGTTAGCCAAAGCTGACGGCCAGTAGCCAACGCCAACTGTTCCGCTGCTGGTCAGGGACGTGTCGCGAGGCAATAGTGCAGCCTGGTTGGTCGGAAGCCAGACCGACGAGATCTGACCAGATCTGCTTCGGGTCTCGTGGGTGGTTCTACTGGGGGAGGGCCGCCTGCAGGGGCCAGACACCATCCGAACCGCTACCGCACCTGCGAGTTAGCGTGCTGCAAGTACTTTGGAGGGGGACCGGACGATGGAGCAAGAGCGCAAGGCCTGCGACTCGGTCGAGGCAGGGTGGGACTTTCAGGCGCGTGCGGCGGCGAGCTGGGATGACCGGTCTCGCACCTCCACCACAATTTGGGTTCCGCCCATCATGGAGGCCCTGGTGGACAGAGCCCGGAATAGCACACTGGGGCGCTTCCACCCCTTCACCAGTCACGCCGCGCTTTGCTTCAGTACCGGCCCTCGCTTTTGGGCAGGTGAGGGCGACGTCCTCCCGGTGTCCATCGCACTCACTCCTGAAGGGACCTACGTCGTGCACGCCGAGGGATGGGGCACGGTGCTCGAAACGGCCAGTGCTGATGAGGCCGTGACCGCGGCGGAACGCCTAGTCGAAGAGGGCCCTGGCGAGATTGTCTAGACCTCAGCCTGGGCCGTCTGTGGGCCGTGGGAGGCCAGCCAACGATGACAAACGACGACCAGGACCGACGGCTCCGGCCCAAGTGGGACACGGGCGAGCTCCGGCGATCTGCGACACTGGATGCACCATGCCTAAGCCCGGAGAACTGACCTTCGTCGCGCCGCGCGGCGCCAAGCCCCCGCGACACCTCGCCGACCTCAGCCCCGCCGAGCGCAAGGAGGCCGTCGCCGAGCTGGGCGAGCAGCCGTTCCGCGCCAAGCAGCTGTCCAACCACTACTTCGGCCGGCTGTCCGACGACCCGGAGACCTGGACGGACATCCCGGCGGCCAGCCGCGGGAAGCTCACCGAGAGCCTGCTGCCCGAGCTGATGTCGGTGGTCCGGCACGTGTCCTGCGACGACGACGCCACCCGCAAGACGCTGTGGAAGCTCTTCGACGGCACCCTGGTCGAGTCGGTGCTGATGCGCTACCCGGACCGGGTCACCATGTGCATCAGCTCGCAGGCCGGCTGCGGCATGAACTGCCCGTTCTGCGCGACCGGCCAGGCGGGCCTGACCCGGAACCTGTCGACCGCGGAGATCGTGGAGCAGATCGCCTCGGGCATGCGGGACCTGAAGACCGGTGCCGTTCCGGGTGGTGAGGCCCGGCTCTCCAACGTGGTGTTCATGGGCATGGGCGAGCCGCTCGCCAACTACAACCGGGTGCTGGCCGCGATCCGCCGGCTCACCGACCCGGCGCCGGACGGCTTCGGCCTCTCGCAGCGCGGCATCACCGTCTCCACCGTCGGCCTGGTGCCCGCCATGCACCGCTTCGCGGACGAGGGCCTCAGCTGCCGCCTGGCGCTGTCCCTGCACGCGCCCGACGACGAGCTGCGCGACGAGCTGGTGCCGGTGAACACCCGGTGGAAGGTCGACGAGGTGCTGGACGCCGCGTGGAACTACGCGGACAAGTCCGGCCGCCGGATCTCCATCGAGTACGCGCTGATCAAGGACATCAACGACCAGGCGTGGCGGGCGGACCTGCTCGGCCGCCTGATCAAGAACCACCGGGTGCACGTGAACCTGATCCCGCTGAACCCGACGCCCGGGTCCAAGTGGACTGCGTCCCGCCCGGAGGACGAGCGGGAGTTCGTCCGGCGCCTGCAGGCGCACGGCGTGCCGACGACCGTCCGCGACACCCGCGGCCAGGAGATCGACGGCGCCTGCGGCCAGCTGGCCGCCGCGGGCTGATCGGCCCGCGGGGAGAAGCGCAACGGAAGGGCGGTGGACACCCGACGGGTGTCCACCGCCCTTCCGGCGTCCGGTGTCAGACCAGACAGGCCGCGGCGAACAGCGCGGTCAGGCCGCCGGTGACGAGCAGCACGCCGACCGCGGCGGCGGCCTGCACGGCGACGGCCGCGCGCAGCGTCGCCGGTTCGGTGCCGAGCCGGACGAGGGCGGCGGTCACCTCCCGACGGGCCGCGCGGATCTCCAGAGCGCGGGCGACCACGGCGCCGGCCGCGCAGCCGGTGACCAGGAGGACGGCCGCGCGGACGGGCAGGTCGGGCTCGTCGCCGTAGCCGAGCGCGGCGACGAGGACGGCGAGGCCGAGGACGAGCACCGCGAGCGGGCCGGCGAGCGGCCGGGCCTCCGCGGTGAGCGAGCGGGCGGCGAGCAGCCGCACCGGGCCGGGCCGGCGCAGGGCCAGCACCCGGCCGGCGAGTGCCAGCAGGGGCGCGGTGAGCAGGGCGAGCCCGAGGGCGGTGAGGGCCCAGCCGATGAGCGCGGCGGTGCCGACCGAGCCGAGGTGGGCGGGCAGGTCGACGGGCCGGCCGTCCTGTTCGGCGCCGGGCCGCAGCCCGTAGAGTTCCAGGGCCATGCCGACGACGGTGAATCCGACGGGCACGGCGATCCGCGCCGGGTGGAAGCCGGTGCTGCGGGCCACGGCGGTGCGGCCGGGGAGCGCGTCGGTCAGCGGGACGGCCGCGGCGGCCGCGCAGCCGGCGACCAGCGGCACGAGGACGAGCAGGGTGACCGGTGCGGCGGCCGGCAGCGAGCTGCCGAGGCCGACGTCGGCGGCGAGCCCCGGGCCGGCGATGTCGTTGCGCAGCACGAGGAAGAGCAGCAGGGCGAGCACGCTGCCGAGCGCGGCGGCGAGCGCGGTCTCGACGGCGATCAGCAGCCGGATGCGGACGGGGCCGTAGCCGGCCGCGGTGAGGCCGGCGATCCGTTCGGGGTGCTGGGCGGGCACGGCGCGGGCGGCGGCGGCGGAGAGCCAGCCGACCGCGGCCAGCGCGGGCAGGCACCAGAGCAGCCGGGGCACCGAGGTGGCGGCGGGTTCGCCGAGGGCCCGGCCGAGGGAGCGCAGCAGGAAGGCGGCGGCCGTCGCGGCGGCGGCCGCGGTGAGCAGCCAGCGGGCCAGGTCGAGTGCCCGGTAGCCCCTGACGAGTCGGAGTGGGAACAACGTCGTCCTCCCGGCTCTCAGCGCGCGGCCGTGACGGCCGTGGAGCCGCTGGCGGTGGAGCCCGCGGTCCTGCCGTCGGCGGTGCCCGCCGGGGTGGTGGACGTGCCGGCGATCCGGCCGTCGACCAGGGTGAGGGTGCGGTCGGCCTGGCCGGCCGGCTCCGGGTCGTGGGTGGCCAGGAGCAGGGTGAGGTCGTGCGAGCGGGCGGCGCTCGCCAGTATGCGCAGCACCTGCTCGCGCTCCTCGCGGTGCAGGGGGGCGCCCGGGTCGTCGGCGAAGACCACCCGGGGCAGCGGTGCGAGGGCCCGGGCGACGGCGATCCGCTGGCGCTGGGCCTGGGTCAGCTCGGCGGGGCGGCGCTTGGCGCAGTCGGCGACGTCGAGGCGTTCGAGCCATTCGGCGGCGGCGGTGTACGCGGCGCGGTGGCCGGTGCCGGCGAGCAGCAGCGGCAGGGCGGTGTTCTCGCGGGCCGTCAGTTCCGGCACCAGGTGGGGCTCGGAGCCGACCCAGCCGAAGCGCTCGCGGCGGAGCTTCTCGCGACCGGTGCGGCCGAGGGTGTGCACGGGGGCGCTGTGGAACCAGACCTCGCCCTCGTCGACCGGCAGCTGGGCGGAGAGGCAGCCGAGCAGGGTGCTCTTGCCGGAGCCGCGGGGGCCGGTGACGGCGAGCACCTCGCCCTCCCGGACGGCGAGCGAGACTCCGCGCAGGGCGGGTGTGCCGTGGTGGGACTTGACGATCCCTCGGGCCCACAACACGTCGTTGTCGGGCGGGGCCGCTGACATGGAGAACCGTCCTGGTGCCTTGTCGGGATATGACAGTCGTCAGATTAGAACGAACAGGTCGCGGTGCGGTTGCGGCACACTGGCCCATCTCCGGGCAAATCGCCGTGATTCCGGCGGTCGGATCCGGAGTTCGGCACCCCGGCACGCCGAAGGGCGGCCCCGGTGGACCGGGACCGCCCTGGCGGAGGGTGGGAGGAGGGTCAGATCTTCGCCCACGCGTCGGTGAGGCTGACCCGCAGGATCTGCTCGATCTCGTCGAAGGTCGACTGGTCGGAGATCAGCGGCGGGGCCAGCTGGACGACCGGGTCGCCGCGGTCGTCGGCGCGGCAGTACAGGCCGTTGTCGAAGAGCGCCTTCGACAGGAAGCCGTAGAGGACGCGCTCCACCTCGTCGTCGTTGAACGACTCCTTGGTGGTCTTGTCCTTCACGAGCTCGATGCCGTAGAAGTACCCGTTGCCGCGGACGTCGCCGACGATCGGCAGGTCGCGCAGCTTGTCCAGGGTGCCCAGGAAGCGCGACTCGTTGTCGAGCACGTGCTGGTTGAGGCCCTCGCGCTCGAAGATGTCGAGGTTGGCCAGCGCCACCGCGGAGGACACCGGGTGGCCGCCGAAGGTGTAGCCGTGCAGGAAGGTGTTCTCGCCCTTGTAGAACGGCTCGGCGATGCGGTCCGAGATGATCGTGGCGCCGATCGGGGAGTAGCCCGAGGTCATGCCCTTGGCGCAGGTGATCATGTCGGGCTGGTAGCCGAACTTGTCGGCGCCGAACATGGTGCCGAGGCGGCCGAAGGCGCAGATGACCTCGTCCGAGACGAGCAGCACGTCGTGGCGGTCGCAGATCTCGCGCAGGCGCTGGAAGTACCCGGGCGGCGGCGGGAAGCAGCCGCCGGCGTTCTGCACCGGCTCGACGAAGACGGCGGCGACGGTGTCCGGGCCCTCGAAGAGGATGGCCTGCTCGACCTGGTCGGCGCACCAGCGGCCGTAGGCCTCCGGGTCCACGGTGCCGTCCGGGCCCTGGAGGTACTCGGGGGCGCGGTAGATGTTGGTGTTGGGAGCCTTGTGGGTGCCGGGCACCAGCGGCTCGAACGGGGCCTTCAGGCCCGGCAGGCCGGTGATCGACAGGGCGCCCTGGGGGGTGCCGTGGTAGGCGACGGCCCGGGAGATGACCTTGTACTTGGTCGGCTTGCCGGTCAGCTTGAAGTACTGCTTGGCCAGCTTCCAGGCGGTCTCGACCGCCTCGCCGCCGCCGGTCGAGAAGAACACCTTGTTCAGGTCGCCCGGGGCGTAGTTCGCCAGGCGCTCGGCGAGCTCGACGGCCTTCGGGTGGGCGTAGCTCCAGACCGGGAAGAAGGCGAGCTCCTTGGCCTGCTTGGCAGCCGCCTCGGCGAGCTCCTCGCGGCCGTGGCCGGCCTGGACCACGAACAGGCCGGCGAGGCCGTCGAGGTACTTCCTGCCCTTGTCGTCCCAGACGTAGGTTCCCTCACCGCGCACGATGGTGGGGACGGGGGAGTTCTCGTACGACGACATGCGGGTGAAGTGCATCCACAGGTGGTCGTAGGCGGTCTTGGAAAGGTCCTTCTGCGCCGGGTCGGCTGTCATCTGGTGCCCCAGGTGTAGGTCTGTTTCCGGAGCTTCAGATAAACGAAGCTCTCGGTGCTCCGCACGCCGGGAAGCGCGCGGATGCGCTTGTTGATCATTTCGAGCAGGTGCTCGTCGTCCTCGCACACCAGCTCGGCCAGCAGGTCGAACGAGCCTGCGGTGCAGACGACGTAGTCGACCTCGTCGAACGCGGCCAGGGCGTCCGCGACCGGTTCGATGTCACCCTCAACCCGGATCCCCACCATCGCCTGCCGGGTGAAGCCGACGGTGAGGGGGTCGGTGACGGCGACGATCTGCATCACGCCCTGGTCGAGCAGCTTCTGGACGCGTTGCCGTACGGCGGCCTCCGACAGGCCGACGGCCTTGCCGATGGCGGCGTACGGGCGGCGCCCGTCCTCCTGGAGCTGTTCGATGATCGCCTTGGAGGCGGCGTCGAGGGGAACGCTGGCGTTCCGGTCGCGGTTGGCCACGTCGCCACTGTGCACGATCGCCGCGCGGCACGCAAGCCGTCGTCGTGCTGATTTCGTCGCTGTTTCCAAAATTGCATGCGGATTGCGTTGCGTCCGGAGATGAAGCCTGTCGATACCGTCGGTCATTGGGTAGCCTGGACCACGTACACACGCAGGCGTGCACACACCCCCAGTGGACCGCGGCCGGTCCGACCCGGCCAGCCGTGCGCCGGAGGTACCCTGGCGCCGGATTCTGCAACGCCGCAGGCCCAGACCGAGGAGAGACCCGTGAGCGACCTTCGTACGCTGCGCAACTACATCAACGGCGAGTTCGTCGATGCGGCGGACGGCCGCACGCTGGACGTGATCGACCCGACGACCGGCGAGGTGTACGCGACCTCCCCGCTCTCCGGCGCCACCGACGTCGACGCTGCGATGGCCGCCGCCGCCGAGGCCTTCCCCGTGTGGCGCGACGCCACCCCCTCGACCCGCCAGAAGCTCCTGCTGAAGATCGCGGACGCGGTGGAGGCCCGGGCCGACGAGATCGTCGACACCGAGTGCCGCAACACCGGCAAGCCGCGCGGGCTGACCCTCTCCGAGGAGATCGGCCCGATGGTCGACCAGATCCGGTTCTTCGCCGGCGCCGCCCGCCTGCTGGAGGGCAAGGCCGCGGGCGAGTACATGGACGGCATGACCTCCATCGTCCGCCGTGAGCCGGTCGGCGTCTGCGCCCAGGTCGCGCCGTGGAACTACCCGATGATGATGGCGGTCTGGAAGTTCGCCCCGGCCATCGCCGCCGGCAACACCGTCGTCCTCAAGCCCTCGGACACCACCCCGGCCTCCACCGTGCTGCTCGCCGAGATCATCGGCGGCATCCTCAAGGACATGGAGCTGCCGGCCGGCGTCTTCAACGTCATCTGCGGCGACCGCGAGACCGGCAAGCTGATGGTCGAGCACCCCACCCCGGCGATGGCCTCCATCACCGGCTCCGTCCGCGCCGGCATCCAGGTCGCCGAGTCCGCCTCCAAGGACGTCAAGCGCGTCCACCTGGAGCTCGGCGGCAAGGCCCCGGTCGTGGTCTTCGAGGACGCCGACATCGCCGAGGCCGTGGAGGGCATCTCGGTCGCCGGCTTCTTCAACGCCGGCCAGGACTGCACCGCCGCCACCCGCGTCCTGGTGCACGAGTCGATCCACGACGCCTTCGTCGAGGCCCTCGCCAAGGCCGCCGCCGACACCAAGACCGGCGGCATCGACGACGAGGACGTCCTCTACGGCCCGCTGAACAACGCCAACCAGCTCGCCCAGGTCACCGGCTTCATCGACCGCCTGCCCGAGCACGCCAAGGTCGAGGCCGGCGGCCACCGGGTCGGCGACAAGGGCTACTTCTACGCCCCGACCGTCGTCTCCGGCCTGCTGCAGGACGACGAGATCATCCAGCGCGAGGTCTTCGGCCCGGTCATCACCGTGCAGAAGTTCACCGACGAGGACCAGGCCGTCGGCTATGCCAACGGTGTCGAGTACGCCCTCGCCTCCTCCGTCTGGACGAAGGACCACGCCCGCGCCATGCGGATGTCCCGCCGCCTGGACTTCGGCTGCGTCTGGATCAACACCCACATCCCGCTGGTCGCCGAGATGCCGCACGGCGGCTTCAAGAAGTCCGGCTACGGCAAGGACCTGTCCTCCTACGGCTTCGAGGACTACACCCGCGTCAAGCACGTCATGACCGCGATCTGACCGACCGACGCGACCGGCGCACCCAGGGGGCGCGGGCAGCTGCGCGCACAGCGCGGCCGCCCGCGCCCCCGCGCTTTGCCACCCTGTCACGGCGACGCGCCGATCGGGTGACATGGTGCAACTGCCTCGCGACCCCCGTGCTCCCTAGGCTGGCCGCATGAGCATCCCCACCGCTGACTCAGCCGCAGGCCAGGCCGTCAAGGCCGCCGACCGCGCGCACGTCTTCCACTCGTGGTCCGCCCAGGCGCTGATCGACCCCCTCGCGGTGGCCGGCGCAGAGGGTTCCTACTTCTGGGACTACGAGGGCAACCGCTACCTCGACTTCTCCTCCCAGCTGGTGAACACCAACATCGGCCACCAGCACCCGAAGGTCGTCGCCGCGATCCAGGAGCAGGCGGCCAAGCTCTGCACCATCGCGCCCGGCTTCGCCGTCGAGCCGCGCAGCGAGGCCGCCCGGCTGATCGCCGAGCGCACCCCCGGCGAGCTGAACAAGATCTTCTTCACCAACGGCGGCGCCGAGGCCAACGAGAACGCCATCCGGATGGCCCGCCTGCACACCGGCCGTCAGAAGGTGCTCTCCACCTACCGCTCGTACCACGGCGCCACCGCCAACGCCATCGCGCTGACCGGCGACCCCCGCCGCTGGGCCAACGAGACCGGCGTCTCCGGCATCGTCCACTTCTGGGGCCCCTACGCCTACCGCTCGGTCTTCCACGCCGAGAACGAGGCGCAGGAGTGCGAGCGCGCGCTCGCCCACCTGGAGCAGGTCATCGCCTTCGAAGGCCCGGCCACCGTCGCCGCGATCATCCTGGAGACGGTCGTCGGCACCGCCGGCGTGCTGATCCCGCCGCCCGGCTACCTGCAGGGCGTCCGGGAGATCTGCGACCGCCACGGCATCGTCTTCATCCTCGACGAGGTGATGGCAGGCTTCGGCCGCACCGGCGAGTGGTTCGCCGCCGACAACTGGGGCATCACCCCGGACCTGCTGACCTTCGCCAAGGGCGTCAACTCCGGCTACGTCCCGCTCGGCGGCGTCGCCATCAACCCGGAGATCGCCGCCACCTTCGACGAGCGGGTCTTCCCCGGCGGCCTCACCTACTCCGGCCACCCGCTGGCCTGCGCCTCGGCCGTCGCCACCATCGGGGCGATGGCGGAGGAGGGCATCGTCGAGAACGCCAAGCGGATCGGCGAGAGCGTGATCGGCCCCGGCCTGCGCGAGCTCGCCGAGCGGCACCCCTCGATCGGCGAGGTCCGCGGCCTCGGCGTCTTCTGGGCGCTCGACCTGGTCAAGAACCGCGAGACCCGCGAGCCGCTGGTCCCCTACAACGCGGCCGGACCGGCCAACGCGCCGATGGCCGAGCTCGCCGCCGCCTGCAAGCAGCGCGGCCTGTGGCCCTTCGTCAACATGAACCGCTTCCACGTGGTGCCGCCGTGCACCGTCAGCGCGGAGGAGGCCAAGGCCGGCCTCGCGATCCTCGACGAGGTCCTCACCCTCACCGACGCGCACACCGTCTGACGCACCCACGGGAGCGGCCCCGGGGCAACCGCCCCGGGGCCGCTGCGTCGCGCCCGCGCTCAGCGGCGCACCGCGTCCAGCGCCAGCAGCGCCACGTGCAGCGACAGACAGGACTCCACCTGGTCCAGGTCCACCCCGAGGATCCGCTCCACCTTGTGCAGCCGGTCGTAGAACGACGGCCGGGACAGGTGCGCCGCGTCCGCCGCCGCCGACTTGTTGCGGCCCTGCTCCAGGTAGATCCGCAGCATCCGCACCAACTGGCCGCCGTGCTCGGCGTCGTACGCCAGCAGCGGCCCCAGCTCGCGCTCCACGTACGTCTGCAGCCGCTCGTCGTCGCGCAGCAGGTGCAGCAGACCGCGCAGCCGGACGTCCGGCAGCCGGTAGTAGGCGGCCGCCCGGCCGCCCGGCGCGTCGTGCAGCGCCGCGTCCGCGACCTGGGTCGCCTCCAGCAGGGTGCGCCGGGCGTCGCGCACCGACCCCACCGAGGAGCCCACCGCGACCACCGGCTCCGGCGGCGGCGCCGCCGCGTCCCGCGCACCGTCCGCCACCAGCTTGCGCAGCGCCGCCGCGAACGCCTCCAGCGCCGCGTGCTCGTCCTGCTGAGAACCGAGCGCGATCAGCATCCCGACGCCCTCGTCGTCCAGCGCGCCGACCAGCGCCGACAGCCGGCAGCCGCGGATCGCCGTCGCCGCCAGCTCGGTGAAGTCCCGCAGCCGGGCCTGCGCCTCCAGCGCGGCCGGCACCGCCCCGCGGCGCTGCCGCAGCACCACGCCCACCAGCCGCCGCCCCTCCAGCGGCACCCCCAGCGCCTGCGCCCGCAGCGCGACCTCGCTGACCGTCAGGGCGTGCGTGAGGATGCCCGACAGCAGCGTGCGGTGGGTCTGCCGCTCCAGGCTCTCCCGGTCGCGCACCACCAGCCGGTTCAGCGCCAGCGTCGCCGCGCCGCGCTCCAGCATCATCGCGTGCGGGTGCGCGGTGCCCTCCGGCAGCGCGCCCGGCCCGCCGATCAGCACCAGCCGACCCCAGTCCTGGCCGCGCGCGCCGACCGCGGTGACCAGCCAGCCGCTGCGCGGGTCGTGCCCGGTGCGGCCCGGCGGGCGGACCCCGCGCGAACGCGCCTCCCAGCCCTCCAGCAGCTCCGCCTCCGGCCGGCCGGCGCTCTCGTGCGCCAGCACCTGGTGCGCCAGGTTCTCCAGCACCACCGGCGCACCGGCCAGCTGCGCCACCTGCCGCACCACCTCGGCGGGCTCGGCGCCCTCCACCGCCAGCTCGTTGAAGACCTGGTGCACCGCCTCGGAGGTGCGCAACTGCTCCAGCTGGGCGTTGACCACCAGGGCGTGCACCGCCTCGGTGACGGCGACGAAGCGCAGCTCGCGGCGGAGCGCGATCAGCGGCAGCCCGCGCTGCTCGGCGGCGTTGACCAGCGCCCGCGGCAGCGAGTCGAAGTAGCGGCGGCCGAACTCGACGACCAGGCCGGCGGCGCCGACGTCGGCGAGCTCGTGGACGTAGCGGGCCAGGCCCTCGCGCTGCTCGGGCAGCGCGATGCCGGTGGTGAGCACCAGCTCGCCGCCCTGCAGGACGCCGGCGACGTCCGGCAGCTCGCTCACGTGGACCCAGCGGACGGGCCGCTCCAGGTGGTCCGCACCGGCCACCACGTCGGGCAGTCCGCGCCGCATCACGTCCAGGTCCAGCACCCGGGCGACGGTGGGGAGCATCGCGGGCCTCCAGCTGATCAGGGTTGTCAGGGAAATCTTGCCTCGGCGCGGTGCCCGCCCACCCGCCGCGCCGCCTTGCACCCTGTAAACCCCTTGCCGCCGGGCCTGTCGGAGTGACCCTTGTCACCCGATCGCCCGAGACGGCATGGTCAGGCAATCGGAAGTGGCGAAAACCGGGACGCGGCAGCGGAATCCGCAGCGTAACCAGAAGGCAACAGCGGAATCCCTTGTGGAAGAAAACTGGGCCTGTCAGGATCGCGCAATCCCGGTGAACCACCGCTTCGGATCTCTCCGTCTGCTATGCGGCGACTGGACCAGTCTCCGGCCATGGCGTACGGGCATCGCCGCACCGCCGAGGAAGCATGGGCGTGCAGCGGCTTCCGCGCCCGGCGCGCGGAAGCCGAACCACCGGGCACATGGAGGACAGCAGATGGACCTGACCAGCTTCAGCGCCGGCGCGCAGCACATCGCCGGGCGGGTGGTCACAGGGAGCGGCGACGAGCGGTTCCGGGTGGTCAACCCGGCCGACGGCAGCACCGTGGAGGAGGTCGTGCTGGCCTCGCCCGCCGACGTCGACGCCGCGGTCGACGCGGCCCGCGCCGCCCTCCCCGAGTGGTCCCGCGCCACCCCCGGCACCCGCGCCGAGGCCCTGGGCCGGCTGGCCGGCGTCCTCGCCGACCACGCCGAGGAGTTCGCCCGCGTCGAGACCGCGCAGACCGGCAAGCCGATCAAGCTCTCCACCGAGTTCGACGTCCCCGGCACGATCGACAACACCGCCTTCTTCGCCGGCGCCGCCCGCAACCTGGAGGGCAAGGCCGCCGGCGAGTACTCCGGCGACCACACCTCGTACGTGCGCCGCGAGGCGATCGGCGTGGTCGGCTCGATCTCGCCCTGGAACTACCCCCTGCAGATGGCCGCCTGGAAGATCCTCCCGGCGATCGCCGCGGGCAACACCATCGTCCTCAAGCCCGCCGAGCTCACCCCGCTGACCTCGCTGATGTTCGCCGCCGCGTGCACCGAGGCCGGCATCCCCGACGGCGTCGTCAACGTCATCACCGGCGCCGGCCGCACCGCCGGCGAGCACCTCGTCTCCCACCCCGCGGTGTCGATGGTGTCGTTCACCGGCTCCACCGCCGTCGGCAAGCGGGTCGCCGAACTCGCCACCGCCACCGTCAAGCGCACCCACCTCGAACTCGGCGGCAAGGCCCCGTTCGTGGTCTTCGACGACGCCGACCTGGAGGCCGCCGTGCACGGCGCGGTCGCCGCCTCCCTCATCAACAGCGGCCAGGACTGCACCGCCGCCACCCGCGCCTACGTCCAGCGCCCGCTCTACGACGCCTTCGTCGCCGGGGTCGCCGACCTGTACGCCGCCGTCCGTCTCGGCGACCCGCGCAACCCGCAGACCGACCTCGGCCCGCTGGTCTCCTTCGCCCACCGCGACCGCGTCGCCGGCTTCGTCGAGCGCGCCCGCCGCGACGGCGCCACCGTCGTGACCGGAGGCGGCACCGGCACCAAGGGCCACGACGGCTCCGACCTCACCCTCGGCGCCTACCACCAGCCCACCCTGATCACCGGCGCCGCCCAGGACAGCGAGGTCGTCCAGGGCGAGATCTTCGGCCCCGTCCTCGTCGTCCTGCCCTTCGACAGCGACGAGGAGGGCCTGCGGCTCGCCAACGACACCCCCTACGGCCTCGCCGCCTCCGCCTGGACCCGCGACGTCCACCGCTCGCTGCGCGCCACCCGCGAGATCGCGGCCGGCTGCGTCTGGGTCAACGACCACATCCCGATCATCAGCGAGATGCCGCACGGCGGCTACAAGGCCTCCGGCTACGGCAAGGACATGTCGCAGTACTCCCTCGACGAGTACACCCAGGTCAAGCACGTCATGTACGACACCACCGCGGTGGCCCGCAAGGATTGGCACCGCACGATCTTCGGGGACCGATAACCCCGTCCGTCCCCCCACGCCCGAGCCCCCCTCAGGAGGGTGTCCCCGCATGCAGCTGAACGAGATCACCGACGGCCTGCCGGAGCCGGTCCGCAAGGCCTGGGAACGCAGCCTCACCAGCGGCCGCGCCGCCCTCAGCCGCAGGACGGTGCTGCGCGCCGGTGCGCTCGCGGCCGGCGCGGGCACCCTCACCGCCTGCGGCATCCCGCCGGCGAAGAGCACCAACGGCACCTCGGGCGAGGCCGCCAACGCCGCCGCGAAGGACCTCTCCGACACCGACAAGGTCGTCAACTTCTCCAACTGGCCGCTGTACGTCGACGTCGACCCCAAGGACGAGCAGAAGCACGGCACCCTCGACGCCTTCACCGCGGCCACCGGCGTCAAGGTCAAGTACACCGAGGACGTCAACGACAACGTCGAGTTCTTCGGCAAGGTCAAGCCGCAGCTCGCCGCCGGCCAGGACACCGGGCGCGACGTCATGGTCCTCACCGACTGGATGGCCGCCCGGCTGATCCGCCTCGGCTGGGTGCAGAAGCTCGACCAGTCCCGGATCACCACCGCGATCACCAACCTGGAGGCCCGCTTCCGCGCCCCCGACTGGGACCCGGGCCGCCTCTACTCCTACCCGTGGGCGGGCATCCAGGTCGTCATCGCCTACAACAAGAAGGCGACCAAGGGGAAGGCCGTCACCAGCGTCTCCCAGCTGCTCGACGACCCCGAGCTCAAGGGCCGCGTCACCTTCCTGTCGGAGATGCGCGACACCATCGGCATGACCCTGCTCGACATGGACAAGGATCCGGCGAAGTTCACCGCCGACGACTACGCCGCCGCGATCGCCCGCCTCCAGAAGGGCGTCGACAGCAAGCAGATCCGCAAGTTCACCGGCAACGACTACGGCCAGGAGCTGTCCTCCGGCGACATCGCCGCCTGCGTCGCCTGGGGCGGCGACCTCATCCAGCTCAAGGCCGACAACCCCGACATCGAGTTCGTCGTCCCGGACAAGGGCTACGTCGCGTCGACCGACAACATGCTGATCCCGGCCCGCGCCCAGCACAAGCACAACGCCGAACGGCTCATCGACTTCTACTACCGGCCCGAGATAGCCGCCCGGCTCACCGCGGGCATCGGCTACGTCTCCCCGGTCACCGGCGCACAGGCCGAACTCGCCAAGCTCGACGCCGACGCCGCCGCCAACCCCCTGGTCATCCCCACCCCCGAGATGGCCGCCAAGGTCCACAACTTCCGCAGCCTCGGCGAGGCCGAGGAGAGCGACTTCGAGGACAGGTTCTCCAAGCTCATCGGCGCCTGACCCGCGCCCCCGACCACCGGCCTCGGAGATAGGACCCGCACACCATGACCGACCAGGCGACCGACACCACCGCGAAGGCCACCGGCCCCGCCGAAACCCCCTCGGGCGGCGACGTACGGCTCACCGGCATCAGCAAGACCTACGGCAGCTCCACCGCCGTCCACCCCCTCGACCTGACGATCCCCCAGGGCTCCTTCTTCGCCCTGCTCGGCGCGTCCGGCTGCGGCAAGACCACCACCCTGCGCATGATCGCCGGCCTGGAGGACCCGACCTCCGGCACCGTCCTCATCGGCGGACAGGACGTCACCGCCCTGCCCCCGTACAAGCGGCCGGTCAACACCGTCTTCCAGAACTACGCGCTCTTCCCGCACCTCGACATCTACGAGAACGTCGCCTTCGGCCTGCGCCGCCGCGGCAAGAAGGACGTCAAGAAGCAGGTCGAGGACATGCTGGAGCTGGTCGAACTCGGCCCGCTCGCCCGCCGCAAGCCGCACCAGCTCTCCGGCGGCCAGCAGCAGCGCGTCGCCGTCGCCCGCGCCCTCATCAACCACCCGCAGGTCCTGCTGCTCGACGAACCGCTCGGCGCCCTCGACCTCAAGCTCCGCCGCCAGATGCAGCTCGAACTCAAGCGCATCCAGACCGAGGTCGGCATCACCTTCGTCCACGTCACCCACGACCAGGAGGAGGCCATGACCATGGCCGACACCATCGCGGTGATGAACGGCGGACGCATCGAGCAGCTCGGCGCCCCCGCCGACCTCTACGAGAACCCCGCGACCACCTTCGTCGCCAACTTCCTCGGCCAGTCCAACCTCATCCCCGCCGAGGTCACCGGGAACTCCGGCGACGAGCTCCTGCTCAGCGCAGGCGGCACCCGCCTCGCCGTCCCCCGCGCCCGCTGCGCCACCGACGCCACCAAGGTCCACCTCGGCGTCCGCCCCGAGAAGATCACCATCGCGCACTCCTCCACGGACGTCCCCGAGGACCGCAACCGCCTGGTCGGCACCGTCGTCGACTCCAGCTTCATCGGCGTCTCCACCCAGTACACCGTCCGCACCGGCACCGGCCAGGACATCGCCGTCTTCGAGCAGAACATGGAGCGCGACGGCCGGATCGTCCCCGGCGCCACCGTCCAGGTCCACTGGAACCCCGCCCACTCCTTCGCGCTCGACGCCTCCCAGGCGATCGACGCCGGCACCGCGGAGGAGGACGCGTGACCACCACCACCGAGACGGCGCCGCTCCGGGACGCCGCACCCCCCGCGCCGCCCCGGCGCACCCGGCGCAAGCTCGTCCCGTACTGGCTGCTGCTGCCCGGCATCGCCTGGCTCGTGGTCTTCTTCGCGGTGCCGATGGTCTACCAGGGCTCCACCTCCCTGCAGACCGGCTCGCTGGAGGAGGGCTTCCGCGTCACCTGGCACTTCGCCACCTACTGGGACGCCTTCACCGAGTACAAGTGGCACTTCGTCCGCTCCTTCGCGTACGCCGCCACCGCCACCGTGCTCTGCCTCGCCATCGGCTACCCGCTCGCGTACACGATCGCCTTCAAGGCCGGCAAGCGGTGGCGCAACGTCATCCTCATCCTGGTGATCGCGCCGTTCTTCACCAGCTTCCTGATCCGCACCCTGGCCTGGAAGACCATCCTGTCCGACGGCGGCTACGTGGTCGGCGCGCTCAACACCCTGCACGTCCTCGACCTCACCGACGCGCTCGGCCTCACCGCCGGCCACCGCGTCCTCGCCACCCCGCTCGCCGTGGTCTGCGGCCTCACCTACAACTTCCTGCCGTTCATGATTCTCCCGCTCTACACCTCGCTGGAGCGGATCGACCCCAGGCTGCACGAGGCCGCCGGCGACCTCTACGCCAAGCCCTTCACCACCTTCCGCAAGGTGACCTTCCCGATCTCCCTGCCCGGCGTCGTCGCCGGCACCCTGCTCACCTTCATCCCCGCCTCCGGCGACTACATCAACGCCCAACTGCTCGGCTCCCCCAGCGAGCAGATGGTCGGCAACGGCATCCAGAAGCAGTTCCTCAACGTGCTCGACTACCCCACGGCGGCAGCCCTGAGCTTCATCCTGATGGCCCTGATCCTGGGCGTGGTGACGGTCTACATGCGCAAGGCCGGAACGGAGGACCTGGTCTGATGAACAAGGTGTCCAGCTGGCTGCGCCGCAACCTCGTCACCCTCGCGGGCGTCCTCGCCCTCGCCTACCTCGTCCTGCCCAACCTGGTCGTCCTGCTCTTCTCGTTCAACAAGCCCGCCGGCAAGTTCAACTACGAGTGGGCCCAGTTCTCCACCGACGCCTGGACGGACCCCTGCGGCGTCGCCGACATGTGCGGCTCGCTCGTCCTCAGCCTGCAGCTCGCCCTCGCGGCCACCGCCGGCGCCACGATCCTCGGCACCATGGTCGCCTTCGCCCTGGCCCGCTACCGCTTCCGCGGCCGCTCCGCCACCACCGGGCTGATCTTCCTGCCGATGGCCATGCCCGAGGTCGTCATGGCCGCCTCGCTCGGCACGCTCTTCCTCAACATGCGCATCCCGTTCGGCTTCACCACGATCCTGATCGCGCACATCATGTTCTGCCTCAGCTTCGTGGTCACCGCCGTCAAGGCCCGCGTCATGAGCATGGACCCGCGCCTCGAACAGGCCGCCCAGGACCTCTACGCCACCCCGGTGCAAACCTTCCTCAAGATCACCCTGCCGCTCGCCGCCCCCGGCATCGCCGCCGGCGCGCTGCTCAGCTTCGCCCTCTCCTTCGACGACTTCATCATCACCCAGTTCAACTCGGGCCCCACCACCGTCACCTTCCCGATGTTCGTCTGGGGCGCCTCGCAGCGCGGCATACCCGTCCAGGTGAACGTGATCGGCACCGCGATGTTCCTCGCGGCCGTCGTCCTCACCGTCGCCGGACAGTGGATCGGCAACCGCCGGAAGGCCCGCGCCTGATGCCACACCACTCCTCCTCCCCGTTCTACTGACCGAAGCCCGAACGACCACCAGAAAGCGGCTGATACGGCATGGACTCCGCCCGTGCGCTCAGTGACGTCAAACCCACCTCGTTCTGGCTGGAGGACCCGGGTCGGCCCGAGGCCCTCCCCGCCCTCGTCGGCGACACCACCTGCGACCTGCTGGTCGTCGGCGGCGGATACTCCGGCCTGTGGACGGCGCTCCTCGCCAAGGAACGCGACCCCTCGCAGGACGTCGTCCTCGTCGAGGCGGACGAGGTGGGCTGGGCGGCCTCCGGGCGCAACGGCGGATTCTGTGCCGCCAGCCTCACCCACGGCTTCGGCAACGGCCTGCAGCGCTGGCCCGCCGAACTGAACCGGCTCGAAGAACTCGGCCGCGCCAACCTCGACGCCATCGAGGACGCCGTCAAGAAGTACGACCTCGACTGCGAGTGGGAGCGCACCGGCGAGATCGACGTCGCCACCGAACCCCACCAGCTCGACGAACTCCACGAGGTCGCCGAGGCCCTCGCCGAACACGGTCTCGACACCACCGTCCTCGACGCCGACCAGGTGCGCCGCGAGGTCGACTCGCCCACCTTCCTCGGCGGCCTCTGGGACCGCGACGGCGTCGCCATGGTCCACCCCGCCAAACTCGCCTGGGGCCTCAAGAAGGCCTGCCTCCGGCAGGGCGTCCGCATCCACGAACGCACCAAGGCCCTCACCCTCGTCGAACACGGCACCGGCATGGCCGTCCGCACCCCCTACGGCCGGGTCTTCGCCCGCCGCGTCGCCCTCGGCACCAACGTCTTCCCGTCCCTGCTCAAGCGCGTCCGCCCCTACATCGTCCCGGTCTACGACTACGCCCTCATGACCGAACCCCTCAACGACGAGCAGATGGCCGCCGTCGGCTGGCGCGGCCGCCAGGGCCTCGGCGACAGCGCCAACCAGTTCCACTACTTCCGGCTCTCCGCCGACAACCGCATCCTCTGGGGCGGCTACGACGCCATCTACCACTACGGCGGCAAGGTCCGCGCCGAGCACGACCAGCGCCCCGACACCTTCCGCACCCTCTCCCGGCAGTTCTTCGAGACCTTCCCCCAGCTCGAAGGAGTCCGCTTCACCCACGCCTGGGGCGGCGCCATCGACACCTGCAGCCGCTTCTCCGCCTTCTTCGACACCGCCCACCACGGCCGCGTCGCCTACGCCGCCGGCTTCACCGGCCTCGGCGTCGGCGCCACCCGCTTCGGCGCCGAGGTCATGCTCGACCTCCTCTCCGGCGAACGCACCGAACGCACCGAACTGGAGATGGTCCGCAAGAAGCCGCTCCCCTTCCCGCCCGAACCCGTCCGCTGGGCCGGCATCGAACTCACCCGCTGGTCGCTCGACCGCGCCGACCGCCGCGGCGGCCGGCGCAACCTCTGGCTGCGCACCCTGGACCGCCTCGGCCTCGGCTTCGACAGCTGACCCCACCGCCGGCCCGACCGTCGGCGCCACCGCGGGGCGCACCCCGGCCACCCGGCCCGGATGCGCCCCGCGGTACGTCCGCGTCCGCCCGGACCGAGAACCGCCGAAACCGGGTCCGCCCGGGCCGAGAACCGCCGAAACCGTGTAAGAACCCGCACCCACCGCCCTCTCCCCGGTGAGCGACCCCGACCCGTCCCCCCCGAGGAGCACCGATGCCGCCCACCGCCCGCACCGCCGCAGCCTGGCTCGCCGCGGCCGCCCCCGACCCGCGCGCCTTCCTGCGCACCTGGGAACGGACCGGCCGCCACCCCGCCCCGCTGCCCGCCGGTCGCCAGTGGGACGCCGTCCTCACCTCCGGCCCGTTCGGACGCACCGCCCTCGACGCCCTCGCCCGCCTCCCCGGACCGGGCCCCGTCCTCCAGGACCGCACCGCAGGCACCGTCGCCTTCCTCGTCCCCACCGGCACCGCCGACGGCTGGCTCGGCTCCGGCATCCGCACCCTCGGCCACGGCACCGCCCTCACCGTCCCCCACCCGGACGGCACCGACCGCGCCCTGCACTGGCTGATCCCCCCGGACGGCACCGGCCGGCTCGTCGACCCCCGCCGCCTCGAACTCGCCCTCCACGACGCCGCCGCCCGACTCACCGGCCTCCCGTGACCCGCCGGCCGCACCGCCCACCCGTCGACCGAACCGCCCACCCGCAGGGTCACCGCAACGCCACCCCGAGGGCGAACCGCGCCAGACTGGTCCCATGACCGCAAGCGCGCTCTCCGACGAGCACCTCCGGCTGCTGGAGACCGCCCAGCCGCTCTGCCTCCGGTACGCCCTCGCCCTCGCCGGCCCCGACGCGCTCGCCGCCCACGGCCTCCCCGCCACCCGCTCCACCGGACTCGTCCTCGTCACCGCCGAGGGCCCGCCCCTCGCCGACATCGCCGCCGGCCTCGCCGAACACCTCCGCGCGGCCGGCCACCGCGCCGGCGTCCAGCCCGGCACCCCGCGCCAGATCCAGCTGACCGGCACGCCCTGCCCGATCGAACTGCGCAAGGAACCCCTGCGGCACCCTGCCGTGCTGCTCCCCGGCGCCCCCGTCCCGGTGGTCGCGCTGCCGGACGCCGCGGCGCTCGCCGTGCTCCGCTTCTGCGACCGGGGTCTGTCGGAGGACCTCGCAGCCCTGCACGTGCTGAGCGGCCCCTTCTCCGAGGGCGAGCTGCTGGCCCTGGCCGGCGCACTCGACGAGGAGTTCCAGCCGGTGGTGCTCGCCGACCGGCTGGAGTCCGCGGCCGCGCCCGTCCACCCGGACGCCGCGGCCCGTTCGGCCTGGGCCCAGGCCTGGGCCCAGGACCTCCGACTGGACCTGATGGAGGTCCGGGAGGACGACGACGGGCTGCACGACCCCTATCTGGAGGACGTCGAGGCGGAGCAGCCCGACGACCTGTAAGGGTGAATCTCCGTTCCCCGTCACGCTGCTCGTTGAGGCCCGGCGGCAGGGTCCGCAGACTGGATTACGAGCGCGGGAGCCCCGTGATCCCGTCGTCCGGACGAAGCCGGGCGGCGCCGTTACCACGTACCGGCGGCCCACACACCGCACGGGACTTCGGAGGCAGACGATCTTGAGCAAGTCCAGCCCGAACAAGCACGTCACCCACTGGATCGGTGGCGCCCCCGTCGCCACCGCCGGCGCCGCGCCCCGCCGCGGTGACATCTTCGATCCGGCCACCGGACAGGTGTCGGGCCAGGTCGACTTCGCCGAGATCGCCGAGGTCGACCAGGCCGTCGCCGCTGCGGCCTCGGCGTTCGCCGAGTGGCGTCGCTCGTCCGTGGCCAAGCGCACCCAGGTGCTCTTCCGCTTCCGCGAACTGTTCAACGCCCGCAAGGACGAGCTCGCGTCGATCATCGTCTCCGAGCACGGCAAGGTGCACTCCGACGCGCTCGGCGAGCTCGCCCGCGGCCTGGAGGTCGTGGAGTACGCCTGCGGCATCCCGCAGCTCTCCAAGGGCGGCTTCTCGGAGCAGGCGTCCACCGGCATCGACGTCTACTCGATCCGCCAGCCGCTCGGCCCCGTCGCGATCATCTCGCCGTTCAACTTCCCGGCCATGGTGCCGATGTGGTTCTTCCCGATCGCCATCGCGACCGGCAACACGGTCGTCCTGAAGCCCTCCGAGAAGGACCCGTCCGCCGCCAACTTCCTCGCCGAGCTGTGGAAGGAGGCCGGCCTGCCGGACGGCGTCTTCAACGTCGTGCACGGCGACAAGGTCGCGGTCGACCGCCTGCTGGAGCACCCCGACATCAAGTCGGTCAGCTTCGTCGGCTCCACCCCGATCGCCCGCTACGTCTACGAGACCGGCACCCGCTACGGCAAGCGCGTCCAGGCCCTCGGCGGCGCGAAGAACCACATGCTGGTGCTGCCCGACGCCGACCTCGACCTGAGCGCCGACGCCGCCGTCAACGCGGGCTTCGGTGCGGCCGGCGAGCGCTGCATGGCGGTCTCCGTCCTGGTCGCCGTCGACCCGATCGGCGACGAGCTGGTCGAGAAGATCAAGTCCCGTGTCGCCGCGCTGAAGGTCGGCCCCGGCTGCAACGGCGACTCCGAGATGGGCCCGCTGGTCACCGGCCAGCACCGCGACAAGGTCACCTCCTACGTCGAGTCCGGCCTCGCCGACGGCGCCGAGCTGGCCGTCGACGGCCGCAAGCACGCGATCGCGGCCGAGGACGTCAACGGCGCCCCGACCGCGGACGGCTTCTGGCTCGGCCCCACCCTGTTCGACCACGTGAAGCCGGGCATGTCCGTCTACAGCGACGAGATCTTCGGCCCCGTCCTCTCGGTCGTCCGGGTCTCCACCTACGAGGAGGGCCTGGCCCTCATCAACAGCAACCCGTACGGCAACGGCACGGCCATCTTCACCAACGACGGCGGCGCCGCCCGGCGCTTCCAGAACGAGGTGGAGGTCGGCATGGTCGGCATCAACGTGCCGATTCCCGTCCCTGTCGCCTACTACTCGTTCGGCGGCTGGAAGGCCTCGCTCTTCGGCGACGCCCACGCCTACGGCCCCGACGGCGTCCAGTTCTTCACCCGCGGCAAGGTCGTGACCCAGCGCTGGCTCGACCCGTCGCACGGCGGTATCAACCTCGGCTTCCCCACCAACAGCTGAACCGCCCCGCCCCGACCACCGGCCGGCCCCTCTCCCCGAGGTGCCGGCCGGTTCGTTTGCATCCGCTCCCCGTTCGGCGTAGTGTTCACTGGTCGCTCGGCAGGGAGCACCGGACACGCGTCTGCGCGGACGGTCCCGGAGCGGCCAATCCCTTGAAACACCACCTCCCGGCTCGGGCTGGGTCGCGTCTTGTCGCGTCCCGGTGCGAATTCGGCGTGCGCGTTTTAGGAATTGCATTCGGACCGGCGCCGGATTCGCTTTTCGGAGCGGGGATCGGCTAAGGTTTGAAACGTCGGACGGGCCGTCAGGCCGGTTCCGACAAGGCAGTGAAGAAAGCAAGTCGGTGAAGAGCACGGACTCGGATCTGATAAGCTGGAAACACGAAAGAGCGAAACGCCCGGAGGGTCCGCTGGAAGGCGGTCCGAAGGAAGTGTCCGTTCCTTGAGAACTCAACAGCGTGCCAAAAGTCAACGCCAGATATGTTGACATCCCCGGCCGGTCGGGAAATCGATCGGTTGGAGATTCCTTTTGAAATAACACAGCGAGGACGCAGTGCGCGGGGCCACCCTATTCCGGTGGTTGCCGTGCCGCTCAACGCGAGTGTGCACCCGATTACGGGTCATCATTCACGGAGAGTTTGATCCTGGCTCAGGACGAACGCTGGCGGCGTGC